>JAGQPD010000665.1 GCA_020426865.1 Planctomycetales bacterium | reverse complement strand
ATGGTGACGACGGCTTGGAGATGATTCGGTCAATAAAGTCCAACTCCCAGACATCCGAAACGCCCACAATGCTGATCTCCAATTTCGAGGACTATCAGCAGATGGCGATTTCAGCCGGGGCCGTTCCCGGGTTCGGTAAGGCGGAACTTGGCAAGAACGAAACGCTGAATAAATTACGCCCTTATTTGGCGTAATGCCCGTGTCATGCGTGGCCGGTGTCTAGCGGTTCAACGCCTTCGTGACGCCGAACGTGATCCCACCGACGACCGCCGCGACCAACACGCCGATCATGAAGCGGCCCCAGGTAAACGTTCCGCCCAACATGCCATTGAACGCAATCTGAAAGATGAACACCGTGATGTTAAAGGCGATAAACGCAATCAGCAAGCTTTGTCTTGTTTGATCATCCATCGTGATACCGGCATTTCACCATCAGCTGCTATTCGAGGTTGTGGTCAGGGCGACTACTGTTCAATATCTTCCTTGACTCGCTGCACGAAATGTTCGGACTTGCCAGCCTTAGAAAGGTCGGCTGCTTTCTTTTCGGCTTGTTTGCGCTGGGTGAATTCGTAGAGCGCGACACGTTTCATGGACTGATTGAAAACGCCCCAGAAGAGTTTTTTTCGAGTTTCGGCAACGGTCTTTGCACGACTCTTGCGGGGTTTCGCAACTTTCTTCTCGCCGGTCTCGGCTTTTTTCTTGGTTGCGGCGGCTTTTTTCTTGGTTCCACCTGCCTTTTCAGCAGCCTCGGCGGCCTCCGCCTGTGCCCGTAACTCTTTGCGATTTACGACTTTACGCGCCATTTGGGGATCAACTTCAATCGTGACAGCGTGCCGAGTCCAGGAAGACGAGGGTGCGAAACTCGCGACCTCGAAATTCCACCAAGTCGTTAATATAACGGATTTTCGTATTCGCGGCTAGTTGGCACGGAATTTTGTTCTTGGCGCAGCTGGGGACGATGTGCGAGAGCCAATCAGGCGGTTCGCGGTGGCCGCTTCCCCGTCTCGTCCAAATAAATTTGACGCGAACGCGCGTAGTCCTCGGCCGAAGGTAAATCGCCGGACTCAGCTTCTCGCAAGTCGCTCGGCCGTGGTCCGTTCTCCTGGGTCTGTTCGAAAAGGCGTTGGAGGAACGGGCGGCACCAGCCGCAGCCCGTTCCAGCTCCGTAACATTCGGACAACTGCGAAAGCCGTTTCGGGCGGTGAACCTTCAAAAAATTCGTCACCTTGCGGCGTGAAACGTGAAAACAAAGGCAAAGGTCTTCGTCGGGTTCCATGATGCGGTCGAGACAGTCGAATTTGAAATTGCGTGGAGCTTGGTTGCGTTGAGTGGCGACGTCACAGGCTCACCCCATGATATAGCCTTGTTACGAATTTAACCACCGTTTCGCGATTTCCGCATTGGCTGTTGCCAAGTCGTTGAAGATCAATGCCAACCATTTCCGATTATCCTGCCCGTCATCGTCCTGCCTTCCTCCTGTTGCAGAGGAAAGGCAGGATGATCGGGGGCAGGATGATGTAGGGGCGACGGTTGTCGGTGGGCGATTGTGTATGGCAGATGACGTCGCGTGTAGCCCGTCAGTGAACCACCGTCTTTTTCGCTAGCGTGGCGAGCTGATTGGCAATGACGTGGGACACATCCAGGTGTTAATCGCGACTCGGTGTAGGGGACAGGGGCCCGTACGTTGCTGATAATGACGCAACAGTGGCATGCTGTATGGTTCGAGGTATTGGGTGCTAACGGGGGCTGATGCCAATTCAGTTGGCTCGTGCCAATTGCAGGGCGATATCGCAAGCCAGCAGGAACGTCGGGATGTGCAGCTCTTCCTGAGCCATATGTTGATGGAGTTGACCGCAACCAAGCGTGACCGTAGGGATGCCACGGGACGACATCCAGTTGGCATCGAGGCCACCGTTGGTAACGCTGAGAACAGGTTCGTGGCCGAGTTGACGGATAACGTTTGACGCCGCGACGACGGCGGGTTCGTCGGGTGCCAGGCGAAACGCTTCGTAGTCCAATTGTCCGCGAAACTTCACCTTGCCTTGTTTGCCTTTGCTGCTGGTGACCTTCTTTGCAGCACGTTTGAAAGCGGCTTCGATTTGTTTGACGATCTGCTTGCGGAAGCTCGCGTCGTGACTGCGAGCTTCGGCGCGAAGGAACACGTGGTCGGCGACGACATTGGTTGCATTGCCCCCTTGGATCACGCCGATGTTGCTGGTGCCGCGTCGGCCGTTCTTGCGGATATCACCATGCCATCCGGTTTGTTGGAGGTCAGCGATGGCGATCGCGGCGATGGCGATGGCGCTGACACCTTGTTCGGGAGCATTTCCGGCGTGGCTGGCCAGGCCCTGGATCTCGATTTGCATCCGGTAGCCGCCCGTTGCGCCAACGGTGACTTTATCGGCGGCGCCGCCGTCCCAATTGAATGCAAGCTTAGGGTTTCCCAGCATGGAAAGGTTGGCGTTACGTGCGCCGTGCAAGCCAATTTCCTCCTGCACGGTCCAGAGAAACGTCAGGGGAGGATGGGGTAGGTTGGATTGCAGAAGTTGAGTTGCGGTATGGAGGATGACCGCCACGCCGGCACGGTTGTCGGCGCCAATTCCATGTCCCGGATTACCGGAAAGGAGGCGATTGCCGCGGCGAACGGGTAAACTTCCTACGCAGATAGGGACCGTGTCGAGGTGGGACATCAGCAAACGTCGGGGAGCTCGAACGGTTCCGGGCAGCTTGAAGATCAGGTTTCCAGTATTGCCATCGATCGGGGTATGGAGATGGGCCTGATCGTACCGAATTTGTTTAGGATCGGCGCCGGCGTCGACGAGTGTCTGGCGGACGAAGTTAGCGATTTGCTGTTCGTCGCCGCTGGCGCCGGGGATGGCCATCAGTTGCAGGACCAGTTCCAGGGGGGCTGGCACGTGATTGTTTTGAGGCGGGGTATGCGGCGATTGCGATTTCTTTTTTGCTGATGCCAAGGGAAAACTCCTGGGAATTTGATGCTTGGAAGGTTGATGCCTGCGAAGTTGCTGGCGTGGTGATTTTGACTTGTGGTTGTCGGCTGGGCGCGTATGCTGGAAGCTGCTTCCGTGTTGACTTGTTCGCGGACGGATGATCTTACAGAGCCACGGGGGGCACGAAGAGACAAGTTAGCGAGTTGGAACGAAAATGTTTGTGATTTCTTTGCACTCGGAGCGCGACGGAGGCAAAGCAATTTGCTCAGGTTTAATTGGGTCTGACTGAATCATAGGCGGGGACGAAGACAGTAGAAGCTAATATGCGACATTTGTTGGATTTAGACGACCCCACGTTGGCGATGTGGATGGCCGAGCGCGAATTGCCTAGGTATCGAGTACGGCAAGTGCGGGGGTGGATTCATCGCCGGCGCGTCGAGGATTTTCAGTCGATGTCGGACTTGCCGCTGGCGTTGAGGCAGGAGTTGACCGACGAGTTTCGGTTGTGGTCGTCCGAGATCGTAGCGGTTCGGGAGGCGGCGGACGGCACGGAGAAGTTGTTGCTGGGGTTAGCCGATGGCGGACGAATTGAGTGCGTGTTGTTGCGAGACGGGATTCGGCGAACGATATGCATCAGCAGTCAAGTCGGATGCGCGATGGGGTGTGTCTTTTGTGCCAGTGGATTGGACGGTGTGGATCGCAACTTGACGACGGGTGAGATTGTCGAGCAGATGTTACTGCTACAGCGACGGCTGCCGGTTGATGAGAGGCTGAGTCACATTGTTGTCATGGGGATGGGCGAGCCGCTGGCGAACCTGGAGCGATTGATACCGGCGCTCGATTTGGCCTGTGAGGCAGATGGATTGGCGATCAGTCCACGGCGAATCACGATCTCGACGGTAGGGTTACCGCCGGCGATCGTGCGTTTGGCTGACGAGCGGCCACGATATCACTTGGCGGTATCGCTGCATGCTCCCAATGACGAATTGAGAAACGAATTGGTACCGATCAACAGGGCCATTGGATTGGATAGGGTATTGGAGGCGGCGGATTATTATTTCGAAAAATCGGGGCGGCGGCTGACCTATGAGTATGTTTTGCTAGCGGAGGTCAACGACGGCCAGGAGCATGCGCGGGAGCTGGCTGGGCGTTTGCGGGGGCGGCCGGCGTTGATCAACGTGATTCCGTACAATCCCGTGGAGGGACTGCCGTATCGGACGCCGACCGAGCGTGCTCAGCGTCGATTTCGGGAGATTTTGGAGCAGCGGGGGTTGACGGTACAATTTCGGCAGAGGAAAGGGGACGCGATCAGCGCGGCGTGCGGGCAGCTACGGCGTCGCCCAACGGCGCAGGAGGGGATGTAGGAGGCGAACCGGGAGGCGGAGCATGGGAGCTGATTTGGGGGAATACGGTACGGAACTCGGCACACGTGCCGGGGTTTCATGGGAGAAGACTCGCGGATCGACCCGGCGAGCGGTGGCAGGAGAGAGAGGCTTGAGCGTTTCAGAGTCGACAGCACAACGGTACATTCAGGCCGATCCCGATGTGCGGCTAATGCTCCAGGTGCGCGACGACAACGCGGCTGCGTTTGAGGAATTAGTGTTTCGCTACCAGGACCGACTCTTATCGGTTCTGCGGCACATGTTGGGGGACCGAGATCAGGCGGAAGATCTGGCTCAAGAGGTATTCCTGCGTGTCTATCGGGCTCGTAAGGATTACGCTCCAGGCGCCAAATTCGCCACGTGGCTGTTTACGATTGCCAATAATGTGGCACGTAATGCGAAGCGAACGTTGTCACGGCGGAAAGAAGTTCACGTGCAGGGGACGGAGAGCGGGACGGAGCAAACGGGAGCGAATCTGAAACTGGATGACATGGCCGTCGAGGCCAGTGGACTGATGCCGACTCGCCAATTGGACAAATCCGAGGCATCGGACGTGGTGCGGTTGGCGATTTCGAACTTGAGCGATCGCCAGCGGATGGCGCTGTTGTT
>JAGQPD010000664.1 GCA_020426865.1 Planctomycetales bacterium | reverse complement strand
TACGGCAACGCGGCGTTGACAGGTGCCGCGATACGGTTGCGGACAGCCGTGGAATTTTGCCAGAACTTAATTATTACCGGACGCCCCGGTGATAAGCCCCGAAAACACAGTATGATTCACGATGCCCTGCTTCTCCGCCAGGTTACATGTCGTAAGCTAAGTGAAGAGCTCGCTGACTCAGATTGTTCGTGCCATTGCTTGGAGTCTCATGCCTGTTTCGCGTCACGCCTATTTCGTGTCATGCCTGTTTCGTGCGGTCTCGGCACCACTGCGGTGGCCTCGAACGTGGTTCAACGTGGTTCACACGACCGGTTCCATTTTTCTACCGGTTCAATACTCACGCGAATACTATCCATAAGACCACCACACTGTCAATTGGCGACCTTTTTGTAGTGTTCGTACAGCACCGTTCCATGCTCATCGTGGTGACGGAACACGAGTACTGGCTTGCCGCTCTGGTTGGGTTGCAGCTCGATCCACAGAAATCCGCCGGAGGGCTCTGCTTGGGTGTACGGCTGTTTGATCTCAGCTGCCGGATCGGTCGATGCGGGATCGCCAGGATTGCGGCCCAAACGGGCATTGGCGTCGACGAGCGCGCCACACGAGAATTCCTCGATCCCGGTCGGATCCACCGAGTGATATTGCCAATGCCGATCGCCACAGACGATGTAGAACTGCCCCTGGTCCAATCCGGACTCGCGCAACCAGCGAAAGAACTCGTCACGTTCGTGTCGAAATCCGCCAATGTCACAGTGATTGTCCGTCTTGCGCTTATCATCCGGCCCGACCATCGGTGTCGGTGAGATCAACACCTTGAACGTCGCGTCGCTGGCCGCCAAGGTCTCCGTGAGCCAATCACGCTGCTCCTTACCCCAGATCGATTTCTCGGGTCCATCGGCCATCTTGTTGGGACTGCGATAAAGACGGTTTTCCGTCATCCAAATCTGCAAATCGCGGCACAACCGACGCGTGCGATAGGTCTTCGTTTGCAGATCGTCCTGTGCCGCGTACGGCAGCTGCTCGCGGGCCGTACGGGCCCCAAGCTCTACCGACGGGGCATAATCACCGGAGTTGTCGCAGTCGTCCACGCGAAAGTCATGATCATCGATCATCCAATAAGTTGGAATGCGTGAAAACAGCGCGCGATAGCGCGGCAACACGAACTGCTGATGCCACTTCCGCCGCATCTGCTCGACCGTTTCCGCGCGTCCCTTCGTCGGCGAATCGTAGTAAACGTTGTCACCCGTGCCGACAAAGAAATCTGGGCCAAGCCGCGCGATGGTATCGAGCGCCGGGTAGCCCAAGTGCCGATCTGGCTGAGCGTATCCAGGAGGAAGCTCGATATTGTTCTGTTGAACGTGTTCGGCCCGATCAATCGCCTGATCTCCGTAGAACTTGGCATGATTCATCCCAGTTACAACAACAAACTTCGCTGCCACGTCTTCCGCAGGTCCGGCCAATGTGCGAAACGTTGCGGTCGGACCGGGATGGAACTGACCGCCCTGCTGGCGGATCTCGGTGCGGACCGTGTAGCGTGTCTGGGGCTGCAAGTTGGTAAGGACCGCGCGTGCGATGAAGTCGTGGTCCGCTTCGGCCGGCGCGTCAATCGATGGAATCACTTGCGGCGAAGCCTCGTTGCCGCCCGAGTTGCCATCGACCGGCGTCAACGAAAATCGCACGTCGCCGGCCACGCCGGGAAGGTCGCCTTCTACAAGTTGGTCGGCATCCGACAGGCGAACTTGCACAATCGCCCCGGATGAAGAGAGTTCCCCCACCATCATCCCGGTCGGGGCGAACACATCTGGGCGCCGCAACTGCGGCCGCACCGAACCGTCGCGGGCGATGACGGCGAATGCTTCATCGGCCTTTCCGAGCGGTCGACACCCGGGGCCTCGACCCTCCATGCCCAAATCCCCTTCGATGGCTCTGGCCAACTCTCGCAATTGCGCGACAACCTGCGGATGCTCGCCGGCCACGTTCTCGCTCTCGCCAATATCGTTTGACAGGTTGTATAGCTGGCCGTCCTTCAGGTGCAATTTCCAGTCGCCTTGGCGCACCGCCTCGAGATTCAAGCCGCGGAAGTAATAAAAAACGTCGTGCGGGACTGGCGCACTGTTATCGCCCGTCAGCTGCGGCCAAATGTCGCGGCCATCGATTGTGCGATCGTTGGGCACCGTGCCGCCGCCGAGTTTGACGAGCGTCGGCATCAGATCGAACATCCCCATGATCTCTGGCGACGATGTGTTGGCAGGGATATGCTCGGGCCACCAGGCGATGGTCGGGACGCGGACGCCCCCTTCCCATGTGCTCCCCTTGGCGCCCCGCAATGGCGCGTTGTTGGCGCCGTGTCGAGTCTGTCCGCCATTGTCGGAAGTGAAGATCACGAGCGTGCGATCGTCGATATCAAGCTGACGCAACGTCTGCATGATCTGCCCAACGCTCCAATCGACTTCCTGGACCCAATCGCCGAAGAGTCCATTTTCCGATGTGCCGCGAAACCGATCGCTGGGATACAGGGGGAAATGAACCGCCGAATGAGCGAGGTACAGAAAGAACGGTTCGTCACGATACTGCCACAAAAACGATACAGCTTCGTCCGTATAACGCGATACGAGTGCTTGCTGATCGACCGGCAACACGCGGTGGAGGACCTGCTCGTTCCGCATCAGCGGCAAGGGTGGTTGTTGTTTGGCAAGGTCGCCGGCAGGGGGTGGTGCGGTACCGAGGTTCGTGCGCGTACCATCGGAAGGGGGCCCCATGTCGTTGGAATAAGGAAGGCCATAGTAGTAGTCGAACCCCTGTCGGGTCGGAAGCCACTGGGGTTGGTCCCCTAAATGCCATTTACCTACGATCCCTGTCGTGTACCCGGCGGCGCGCAACAGTTCGGCAATCGTCAATTCGTCAGGATGCAGACCAATGTCGTTCTCGGGAAAAAGCACGTGAGGAATCGGCAGGCACCGCTTCGGGTAACAGCCGGTCATCAAAGACGCCCGCGACGGGGAACAGACGGGGGCGGCATAAAAGGAAGTGAGCCTGCGTCCTTCGGCAGCCATGCGGTCCAAGTGTGGCGTCTTTTGCGTCTTCGAGCCGTACGGACCGATGTCACCGTAACCAAGATCGTCCACATTGATAATAATGAAATTGGGGCGAACGTCATCAGCGGCCATTACTTGGCCTGGAAGCAACCCACAGCTGACGACAACCAATGGCAGCAATGCTAGCCATCCATGAGTCGGCATCGGACGATCGGCATGTACGTTGGTTACGGCGTGAGCTGTTCTCACAAGCGGTTGAAAGAAGATCGACATGTCTCGGGCTCCCGGAAGACGTTCAATGTGGCTGGCGGGCCATGTTTAACAAGGCCCAGGGCGCTCGTCAGGATAGCAGGGCTGCCACGAGAATTCCACGCGGCGAACACTCCGATTGGGAGTCCTGATGGTGAAAATATGCCGGTTATATCGAATAATTGGGTGGCGAGCCGCAGTTTCATCGCCGGAAATAGCGATCTTAACGGAATGGAGGGCAACGCGGAACCGATTCCCCGATACGGCAGCCGCATGACAGGCATAACCGTTACAAGAGGGACAAACGCGAATGTTAGCAAGAACAGGACAGACGATGCCCAATCTTGGCGATGAATCCGTGGAGGTGACTCGCTGGCGGTGTGCGGGAGCGGGACGTCCGACGGCGAAAAGAACTTGGATTCCGCTCGCTCTGGCTGCGACGTTGTCCATCACGACATACTTCTCGTGTGCCACGGCGGATGCTCAAGCAGACGACTTGTTTGCGGTATCTCCGGTGGCGTACTTTGCACCAGAGCCTTGGCAAGACGACAACACGGCCGAAGACATTGAAAACTGGTTGACGGAACAGACGATCGGCGGAGCCGGCGACACCAATGAAAACAGCGGCGCGGGAGCGGCCGCTACCACGACCGAAGGCGGTCAACAGCCGTCACGGAACGAACACCAATCCGACGAAAAGGCTGGCGACGAAAAAGGTGCGAACGACGAGAAGAACAAGAACGAATCCAACGATGAAAAAGACTCGGATGGGGCAGAGGGGGACGAAGATGAAAAGAGTCTCACCGATCGGCTGAAAGACTTGGAGAAGAACTACGAGAAGTTGGAAAAGAACTTCGAGGAGTTGGACGAAGGGCTGGACGAGGGGATCTCGGGATTGAAGAGCACGTTGAAGGGATATGCACGAAGCGGCCATAGTGGTGCGACGATGAAGGTCAGCGGGCGGATTCATGCGGACCACTGGGCATTCCCTGGGGACTCGCCGGGCGTGAACGCGTTTGAAACTGGCGATCCGACAATTTCGCCACAGGATCGGCTTGGTTTTCGTCGGATACGGTTCGGCATGGCGGGTGGTCTCTGGTACAACACGGAATACAAGATCGAGATGGAGTTTGCCGGTGCAAACGACGTGGAATATCGAGACGTGTACATCGGGATCAATGAGCTACCACTCCTTCACACATTATTGATTGGCAATCAGAAGCGTCCATATGGTTTGGACCATATCAACAGCAGCCGCTACAACGTATTTTTGGAACGGCCATTTGTCATCGAGGGGTTCAATCAAGATTCTCGTCGGTTGGGCATCGCATCGTATGGCGTCAGCGAGAACGAGCGGTGGAACTGGCGATACGGGTTGTACAATCAGACGCTGGTACAAGCAATCGGCAGCTATGTAAGCGACCATTACCAGCCGGAACTTACCGGGCGTTTGGCAAACACGATTTGGTACGACGAGGGGTCCGACGGACGTGGCTATGCCCATTGGGCGATTTCCGGATCATTGGCCAATCCGGACGGTAGCGGGCTGCCGGGTCGAGCGGCCAATGCGGCACGCTTCCGCACGCGACCCGAGTCTCGCACGGCGTCACGTTGGCTCGATACCGGTGCCATCGCCGGTGCTGACAATTTTCAACTGTTGGGATTGGAATCGGTGCTCAACGTTGGCCCGACACAGTTGGTGGGTGAGTTCCAGCATATCTGGCTCGACCGCGACCCGGGCAGTCAGCTGCAATTCCACGGTGCGTACATGTATCTGTCATACTTCCTGACGGGCGAACATATTCCGTGGGAGCGTGACAGCGGGCAATTGGGACGCGTCATTCCGCATGAGAATTTCTTCGCTGTCCGAACCTGTGATGGCTGCCGCGCCCGCGGTTGGGGTGCCTGGCAAGTGGCGTTTCGTTGGTCCTATGCCGACTTTACAGACCGAGACATCTTAGGCGGAATTGGAGAAAGTTATACCCTCGCGGTGAACTGGCACTGGAACCCATATGCCAAGATGCAGTTCAACTATGGTTATGGTGAAATCTCAAACCACGCGCCGGTCGCCGGACAGACATTTGGCACGTACCAATTCCTAGGGACTCGCTTTGTCGTAGACTTCTAATCCCTGCAGCACAGTCGACTCTAAATCGGTCGACTAGGCGTGGCGAACGTTGTTTGTGGCGCATCGGGCGACTGCAAGAAGGACAGACGACACATTGGATCGATACTGTACAAGGAGGCACATACACGTGATAGCAATTAAGGCTGTACCCCAAGCACCGATCGGAACCTGCCGCATCGCTCTGGTGATGACTTTGGAAATACTGGCAGCGCTCAGCGTCCTACTACTGGGAGGTTTGCGGACGGCCGGCGGGCAGTCGGTACTCGAACAACCATCGCGACTGCAAGTCACAATGGCTTCGCGCATCGGTTCCAGCGTGCTTACGAACGATACGAATGATACGAGCGGTACGTCGGCGATAGCGGCGACGGACGCGGCCCAACAGGGCGAGACGATTCAACCCGTTGTTCATCACGGCGCCCGGTGCGGATGCGGCAACTGTGTCCCCTGCACTTGCACCTGCGATGTCTGCCGCGAAGTGCGGGAGAAGGAAGAAGTCAAGAAGAGCTGTTGGAAGGTGGAGTGCGAGAAGATCTGCATTCCGGGCATCAAGTTCCCCTGGCAATCGTGTTGCGAACCGCGACACGGCTGCCGGATTCGCAAGGTTATGGTGCTCGATAAACACGACTACACCGAAGAAGAATGCGTCACGACGTGGAAGGTGGAAACCGTCCGCGTGACAACCAATGGACACGGTGGCCACGGCCATTGCGGACATGGCAAGTGTGGACACACATCGGGCTGCCATGGCGGTTGTGCTCAGGCCGAACAGACCGGCGACGCGAAATTGGTCACCGGCGCGGATGAAGCAGACCGTCAATCGGCAGTCCGACTGGCCGAGGACATGCGCCCGATTTCGCAATTGAAGGAATCGGAAGCCGCAAAGCCAACGGCCCCGGCGTGGCGGCTTGGGCGGTTGAAGCAATGGCAACCGTAGATTCAGCGGTAGTCCCGGTTGGCTCACAGCGGTAACCATAAACGACGGGCGTCGTGATGCAAAGGCAACTCGCATTGCGACTCTTTTGCGCTACGACCAGCCCCCCCTTTTTTTTGCAATCAGACCACGCACCGGTCGAGCATCCCCGCCACCAAAAGTGTACATATACACCCATCTCCGTGAGTGAGGGGTTTCGCGGCGGCCGGAGATCGGGTACAATCGTGGCCGGTGCAAGCCGGAGTGAACGAGCGTGATCGTTGGTAGGGTAATCGTTGGTAGCGATCCACGCTGCGAGTTGCCGGCATGGTACGTCGTGACTGCGTGGAAATGGGGAGTACTGCGGCAAGGTGGAGTACTTTCGGGACGCGGTATCTATGTTCGAATCGTCGATTGTTCCAAGTGAGCAACCATCAGCAAATGCTGTGCGTTTTTTCTGCCGTGTGGGTGCGGCGCGAAGCCATCGATGCACAGGTATTTGAGAATTAAGCAGGAAGATGCGCACGCGACACCGAATACAATTTCCCCCATTGGAAGCTCACCAATTGGCACAGGACGAAGCGTACTTTTATGTCCAGGAAGATGGCCGGAAGGTTCGGTTGCGTTTTCACGACTACCACGACATCTACCGTCGTCCTGGATTGTACGAGCAGGTCTTCTACGATCGCCTGAAGTGCAATTCGCCGCAAAAAGTCGGCGAGATCCTGCAGCAAACGCTGGAAGCGAATCATACACGGATGACGGAGTTGCGGGTCTTGGATTTGGGAGCGGGCAACGGGATCATGGGCGAGGTCGTCAAGCGATTCGGCGTCGCCCGTTTGGTAGGCGTGGATATCATTCGCGAAGCGCGCGATGCGGCCTATCGCGACCGACCGGGGATCTACGATGAGTACTACGTCGCGGACTTTACGCAGCTGGCTGACGACCTGATCCATGAAATCGAGGGATGGCAGATCGATTGTCTGACATCGGTCGCAGCCCTGGGGTTTGGCGACATCCCGCCGCAGGCCTTTTTCCGCGCGTTGCAGTTTGTCGAACCTGGCGGCTGGTTGGCATTCAACATTAAGGAGACGTTTCTTGATCACGCCGATACATCGGGATTTTCTCGCCTGATCCGCGAATTGATTTTTTCCGAGTACGTGGACATCGAACATCTCGAGCGTTACCGGCACCGGCTGTCGATGGAAGGGTTGCCGTTGTTTTACTACGCACTGGTGGGGCGCAAGACCAAGCAGATTCCGCCGGAGTTCTTGTGGGAGTTGGGCGTCGCAGAGCAAGCTGCGGCGTGGGAATTATAATGCAGTGCACCGAACGCGTGCCCTCGCAAGCTGCCTCACTCCGCCAACCCACTA
>JAGQPD010000663.1 GCA_020426865.1 Planctomycetales bacterium | reverse complement strand
GCACCGGCTTTGCAAGCCGGGGGTTAGGGGTTCGAGCCCCCTCATCTCCACTTTCAAAACCCCGGGAAGCGGTTGCATTGTCACCTGCGATTCCTGCCCGGCAGCGTCCCTCCGTTCCCGGAATGAGCTCGCGTTTTTTCCAGGGCAAGTTGTCGGCGTAGGCCGAATTCTTTGGCGGCGACAACGGACGGGACGAACGGGCACGTTTTCGCCTCAGGCAACCGAGAAGGCGAATCGAAGCCTGCACCGGAACTGATCTGCTTTCCAGACGGGTCGTAGTGAATGGAGTCGTCGACGAGCGCCAAGTGGTCTATGTCAATCAAGACAGTTGATTCGCGGCGCCGCGGGGGACGCCGAGTTTTCACGTCCGCGATCAAACTCTGTGCCCCCTGCGGCTCCGCGTTGAAACACACACACACAAAAAAACAAATGGAAGCGGCAACACACCACCTCGATTTGTGAACCTTGCAGCACGCAATTGAAATCCGGTCTCTACCTTTACACGATTAACATAGGATCTCATCACTCAAAACTTCTATTGCCGGAAACATCGGCACGCCCAACACAAATCACTCCGATCTCCAAAATCGTACCTCTCCTGTGTGGGAGCCTGTTCCCGCAGTGACGAGTGTGCGGCCGTCTGGAGTGAATCGTGCCGATGAGAACCATCCGGTTTGATTGCGATACGACATCAGCTCGGTGCCAGAGGCCGCGTTCCAGAGTCGAATCGTGCCGTCACTACAGGCCGAGACGATTCTGCGACCGTCCGGAGAGAAAGACACATCCTGGACCATTCCGGTGTGACCGTGCAACTTCCGTGGCCCTGTGAGTGTTCCATCTAGACCTAAATCCCATAGGCTAATGACGGCTTCGTCGTCGCCAGAAGGAATGCCAGCAGTGACGATTGTCGTTTTGTCGGGCGCTACCTCTAATCCAAGACACCCGGTTGGCATCTCCACATCTTGAAGGCAACTTCCGCGCTGATAGTCCCACAATTTTAGCCGCTGTTCAGGCTTCACTCCTGCCGTCACAAGGAGCGGACGATTCTGGTCATGCGTCACAAAAGCAAGGTTGCGTGAGAATTGCGAATGTGCTCGCCATCGGCGTAGTTCGCGGCCATTGATCGCGTTGAAGATCACAACTTCCTCTTCCACGGACGCCGCTACCTCGCCTTTGGGCGAGAATGCGCATTGATAGACAAGCGTGTTTTCAAGCGTGTGTGACCACAGCAAGGCTCCCGTGCCCGCATTGATGACCGCCACGAATCCGGGCCGCCGTCGCGACGGATAATCGCCCGCACCCACGACCAGTAGCTCACCTCGCGCATCAAAACTCAACGAGTGGATGTACTTTGTATCGAATGGAACTCTTGCGATGGACGTCCTTTTGGCGTCATCCCAAAGTTCAACTACGCTTCCGCTCCAGCCCCATGCCATGAGCTGTGAACTCGTGGGAGACACGGCAAGTGCCGTGACGGAGTCATCGATAGTGACGCAATGTTCCTCGATAAATGCAGCGACATCCCAGGTTCTGATTGTCTGATCCTTGGAACTGGATGCCAGCAGGCGATCGTCCTGGGAGAAGGCTAAGTCCGAAACCCATTTGGCGTGTGCTCGGAACGAGCTGACTTGCCGACCGTTCGTTAAGTCCCATACCGAAATCATGCCTTCACTGGATCCCACTGCCAACACGTCGCCATCGGAGGATATGGCGAGCGACTTCACGTCACCACTAAATGGTGTCCACACGTGCTTCAAGATGCCACCTGCCATGTCCCACACACGCAATTCACCGTACGTGGTTGTTGCCCCATCGGAACCGGTGCCCACAATCAGGAAACGTCCATCGGGAGAATACGACAGGCACGTCACCGATTTGCCACGGTCGGAACTCAGCAACAACAATGTCCGTTCGAACGATTCCACCTTCCAAAGAGATACACCAGATTGATCTCCACCCACCGCAAGATGCGTGCCGTCCGGCGAAAACGCAAGTGCTTGTACGTTTCCATCGAGTTTTGTGACAAGCGGCTGTGGGAGCGGTTCGAGCCGCGTCCCAAATTCGGAGGGCGAATCTGGGGATGCAACGAATCCATCGAGCCGCACTACCCTCCACAGCCGCACTTCGCCGCCCGCTTCTGCGTTGGACGAGCCCGTTGCTTTGTACGCGAACCCAACGGCCAGTACTCTGCCGTCTGGCGCAAAGGCCAGGCACTGGGCCGGCGCTCCGAGCGTTTCCGTTGCGTACAGCAACCTGTGCGTGGCAACATCCCAAAGGCGTATCGTGCGGTCGTGACTCGCCGTGGCCAGCAACATGCCATCCGGCGAAAAGGCAACATCGGCGATATTATCGCCATGTGCCAGTTCGCTTTTTCGTGCCGATTCCAACGCAATTGGGGTGGTGTTATTCGCATGATGAAGATCGACGTCACCCGCCAGCAATGCTTGGTTCAGGAACACGTCGCCGGACCACGAGCCGTAGGCGAGCATGTTGGATTTGGGAGAGAACGCAAGGCACTGCAAACTGCACCAGTGCGCATCAATCTGTGCTTGGAGCGCTCGGTCACATTTACGGCGCATATGATAATACTCGAAGCCTCGCGGATCTGGCCCGTCGGTCACCTTGGCATATCTCTCAAGCAACCGGTGTGTTTCGGCGAATTCGCCAAGCACTAGCGACTGATGTGCGACTCGCATCGTGCTGTCGTACAATTGCTGTTGAAGCAAACGTTGTTTGTCGTCCAGAGAATTTGCCAAACCAGTTTTTTCTACCAGTAGATTGGTCTGACGCCATGCCACGAGCGGCCCAACCAGAGCGGCGAACAAGACGAACGCCATGATAACGAGTGACAAACTCGTGTTGACTGGATTGCGTCGACACCAGCGTAGCGTTCGATGGACAATGCCCGCAGGTCGTGCCTTGATCGGTCGGTGCTCGAGAAATCGCTGAAGATCGTCCCCCATCTGCCCAGCCGTGGCGTAACGCGATTCCGGCTCTTTCGCCATTGCCTTGAGGATGATCGTCTCCAGATCCCGCGGCACGGACCGACAAATGGACCGTGGCGATGGCGGATCTGTCTCGATGACTTCCCGGAGCAGTTGCGGGCGTTCGGTCGCACCGAAGGCGGGCTGCAAAGTGATCAGCTCGTACAAGGTAGCGCCCAGCGAGTAGATGTCGGTGCGATGGTCAATGGCAACCCGGTTACCCATAGCTTGTTCGGGCGACATGTAACGGAGCGTTCCGATCAGGTCGCCAGTTAGGGTGAGGTTGCCGTCGGAATTGGATGTCGCGAGCCCAAAGTCGGTGACAAGCAACTGGCCGTCGTGGTTGATCATCAAATTCGACGGCTTGACGTCCCGATGCACGATGCCCATTTGATGGGCGTAATCCAATGCCGATGCTGCTTGTACCCCGAGCTGTGCCGCGTGGCGATAGTACTCGCCCGCGCCAGCCGACCGACGCCTTAGTAGATTGGCAAGAGGATTGGCGTCGGCCGGTTGGCAGGACGGTATTTCAGCTGGTTCGTTGAGCTCGATAGGTCGCAAGGCCGCGATTAGCTTGTCGAGGCTTTGGCCCTCGACGAGTTGCATGGCGTAGTGGTAGACACCCCGATCATTGCCGATTGCGTGGACCTGTACGATGTGCGGATGGTCGAGACTGGCCGCGGCTTGTGCCTCGTTCATGAACCGTTGCAGGCGCCGATTGTCCAAGGCCGGCGCGAATGGCAACACCTTCAACGCGACACGGCGAGCCAGCGAAATCTGGTCCGCCTCGTAGACGACGCCCATGCCGCCACGACCGATTTCTTGGAGGATACGAAAGTCTCCCAGCGTATGCGTCGTCGGTGACTCAGATTCATTTGTCGGGATAGACGGGGCACTGGTCTTCGCAGCATGTCCGAATTGCGCCAACGCCTCGACTGTGGGGAGCAGTGCGTGAAGCTGATGTGCCAGCGAGTCGTCGCCATGACAAAGCTCATTCACGTCCAATATTCCTCCGCCAAGCAATATCTCCAACGCTTGTTCGACAACTTCGGATAAACCATCGTGAAGATCGGACCGAACGTCCAATCGTTGATGTGTGTTTCCGTTGGACGTGATCATGATGAACTTCCGTTTTCGGCGGTAGGACGCTCCAGTCGTGTCCGGAGTTTTTGTATGGCACGCAACTGGCGGGATTTGACGGCGGTCTCCGAAATGCCTAACGCTTCGGCAGTTTCGCGAATCGAGAGTCGCTCGATAAACCGGGCCATCAGCACTTCAAAGGCATTAGCAGGCAGTTCGTTGAGTGCCTCTCGCACGCGATCAATCAACTCGCTCCTCGCCACACGTTCGGCGTTAACGCCTGGCATCACATTCGCCAAATGGGAGACGGACATGTCGGATACTTCGCGAGTCACGCTTCGGCGCTGGGCGAGGAGATGATGACGATGTAGGTCGGCGAGTCTGTCGCACGCAATCCGCCGCAGCCAAGGGTAAAAGGCGATCGGGCGCGTGCGAGCGTATTCGGTTAAACGCTGATGCGCGGCGGCGAATGTCTCCTGCACAACGTCCGATGGGTCGATACGCGCGGCCAAGCGGGTATCCAACCGTAACCGAACCAATTGGCGCAATCGTGGCCGGTGACGTTTCAGTAATTCGTCCGCGGCCTGCAGGTCCCCGCCCGAGACTCTCGTCAATAGTAGGTCTGTATCCGATGATGATGTGTCCAAGTTTCCCCCTGTTCGAGTAAGCCGCAAATCGAGCGGGAAAGGTTGCGTGGAAACCTAAATCCATTCAAAAACTTTTATTCACGGCGACGTCGCGAGTCGTCAATAGACCGAGTCGCGGAGTGGTTGGCAAGCACTTTTCGCGCAGCACAGTTCAGGGGCGATATCAGCCGCTGGGCATATTGCTGCAGCAGCACAATCCGAGTGAAGATCGGTGCAAATAGGGGTAGCGGTTGTGTTGGCGCTATGCGAGACGGCTAACGTTGAATTGCCAACGGCTATGATGGGATGGTTTATGAAACCTTGGCGTGGC
>JAGQPD010000662.1 GCA_020426865.1 Planctomycetales bacterium | reverse complement strand
CTGCTGCCCCGTGGATCCCGATGTGCACGAGGTTGTTGGCCAGGCGGTTGCGGCATTCGACCCGGCAGGCGGCCAAGTTGACCGCGTTGGTTTTGCATTCTCGCTATCACACGATGAAATCGCTCAGTTGTGGTTGCGACAGGTCGGATTGATCTACCTCGAAATGTTCACGGCGTTTGCAGATGCCGGAATGGACCTGCTGAAAAACTCGCCGTACGATATTCCTGCGGAAATCCACCAGATCGTTGAACGGGCAACTACGATGACCGCACTCGACGCGCGCCGAGATCAATGGCGGCGCACCACGCTGTATCACGAATTGGAAGGGCTGTTGGCGGATTACGATTTTGTCGTGACTCCCACCCTGTCGACCACGCCCGTCGTCAACGAAAAAGATGGGCGGACCTTGGGGCCGCACCAGGTGCGTGGTGTACCGGTGGAACGCACGATTGGGTGGTGCCTAACGCACCCCGTAAATTTTACCGGACATCCTGCCGCCTCCGTTCCCGCCGGAATCACACCGCGCGGACTACCCGTTGGCATGCAGATCATCGCTCGCCGGTGGAACGACAACGGTTTGATAGCCGCTTGTGCGGCCTTCGAGCGTCAGCGTCCTTGGATACCGACTTTGGAACGAGTATGCTCTACTCTCGTGGATGCTGGTTAGTTGATCTCGCCGAACGGAAAATCCCATGGACAAACGGGTTGCTGTCGCAATTGTGTTGATTGTCGTGATCATTGCCGGCGTGTTGAGTCTACGGGCTTTGTTCCTGCCGCAACGAATTCCTGACGGTGCTGCTGGGCAGGGCCTGCGAGACGATCGTGATGGTGACGTGGGCGCCGATCCATCGGTCGAGCCCGCAGGAGGCGCCAACGGATCGTCCGCTGTTGTGCCAAATGCCAATGACGACGCGTCATTTGCCACGCTTATGAATCGAGCACAGGCGAATCTCGAGAATGGGCTATTTGATCAATCTCGAAGCGACCTGAAGCGGGCCTTGGCGATTGAGCCGGACTCGGCCGTTGCCAATCGCAATCTCGCCCGAACGCAGCTATTGAGCGGTGAGTTGGACGAGGCGCTAACGACGTTGAGGTCGTTGGATCAGAAACTGGCCGAACCATCGCCCACCAATGCCTATTTGGAGGGGCTCTGTCTGGCTCGGAAGGGATTGTACCAGGAGGCTGTCAATGCGTTCGAGCGGGCGGCCGAGTTGAACCCGCAAGTGGCGGCAGTGTTCTTTCAACTCGGTACCGCCTACAAGGCCTTGGGGCAGGAAGAACAGGCTTTGGAGCAGTTTCGTCGGACAGCTGAATTGGATCCGCTACATTTCGCCGCAAAATTTCAATTGGCCATGGACGCGCGTCGCAAAGGAGACCGCGACACATATAGCCAATTGATGCGAGACTACGATCGCATTCGCAACATGAAAGGGCAGACCCCGAATGATCCGGCGGCTTTGGAAGCCTGTATTTATACTGAACCGGAAGGATACCGCGCAGCCCAACGGCGAGACGGTGGCGACGAGAGATTGAATGTATCGTGGGCGGCCTATGATCCGTGTCAGGTACCCTCGTTCAACGACGAACGTTGGCTTGGGTTGGCTGTGAGTAGCTTTTCGTCTGCGGGGCGATATCAATTGATCGGTGTAACGACGCGGGGGCATGTGGCGATGTTACAGGCCACCGACGACGGACAGTTACAGTTAGGGGCCAAGGCGGACATCACATTGAGCGGGCCGCCCATCCGGGCGACGGTGTTGGTCGGCAATTGCCTAGCGCCCACGGAAGGGGGCCTCGACGTCCTCGCGGAAATTGCGATCGTCACGCCCAGCGGTACGTCACTATTGCGTTACGCCGATGATAGTGGTTTTACCGATCTGACCGAAGGGACAGGACTCGGCAGTGTCAAGGGTGATGCGGCGCGATGGGTCGATCTCGAGCACGATGGTGATATCGATTTATGCGTCATTGACAACGGACAGCTGCAGGCATGGCAGAACAACGGTGATGGTACATTCAGCAACAAGACGGAGGATTTCGGTTTGTCCGGTGTGACCGAAGCCCGTCGGATCGTTGCCGTCGATTTCGATGCCACGAATATGGGCGTCGATTTGGCGGTGGCCAGTGCGTCTCGCACGGACGTCTACCGGAATTTGCGCGAGGGTCACTTTCAACTAAGCGATGCGTATCCTGAATTGCCGGCGGCTGATTTGCTGGTGTGCGATGACTGGGACAACGATGGTTACGCTGACCTCGCGATCCTGTCAGCTGGTCTGGCCACGATGATCGACATGCGTCGCGCCGAGCGGCAACGAGTAATGTTGCCAGTGACTGCGATCAACGATGCTCTGGCGATCGACGCTGATAATGACGGTCGCTTGGAACTTGTGGCCTGTGGGCAGCAAGACGGTCGTCCGGTGCTGCAATGGATTCGCGATACGGGTATACGATGGGAAGCATTGCCGGTGAATGTCCAAGCCGAAGCGGCCAGCGCAGTGGACGTGCGCCACATGTGGGACCTCGACCTCGATCATGACGGGGACACCGATTTGTTGTGTTTGGATGGCGACAACAAAATCGTTGCGCTGCGAAATGAAGGCGGAAATCGCAACCGGCAAATCAAGTTGCAACTTCATTCTCTAGCCGGAAACCCAAGTTCCATCGGAACTCGTGTGACGATGCGCAGCGATACGACGGTCGTCAGTCGCTGGACGCAGCGTGAATTGCCGATAGAAATTGGGATGGGGCAGCACGACCACGCGGATTCGATCCAAACGTTGTGGGCCAATGGCGTAGCGCTGAACGAAATGGACGTCGCGATATCGGCGGAGCCGTACACGATCAGTATCATTGAGTATGTTCGCACGAGCTCGTGCCCGTTTCTGTATGTTTGGGACGGAGATGGATTCCAGTTTGTTACGGATATTTTGGGGACGGCACCGTTGAACGTGTCCGCGTCGCGGGGAGTGCCGATGCCGGCGGATTCGGACGAAGTCATTGTGCTGGGACCGGCCGCACGCTGGACCACGGAAAGCGACGGTCACCTAACGCTTAAGGTCACGACGGAACTGCGAGAAGCGATTTATCTGGATTTTGCCAGACTGATCGCTGTCGATCATCCGCGGCAAGTGGCCATTGCGTCCTTGGATCGGACCGGACCGGGTTCCGCCAGCGGTGTTCAGTTTGTTGGACTAACTGACCGTCGACCTCCGCAGATGGCACGGTGGGAGGACGGCACCGATCTTACGTTGCCACTGGCGGCGATCGACGACAATTATGTGCCGTGTCGCGGTCTCTTGCCCTTGCCCGTTGTCGGATTCACGGCTCCGCAGACGATTGAGCTCGATTTTGGCGAGATCGACCGCACGGATGACCTGGCGATCTGTTTGACCGGTTGGTTTCGTTTTGGATGTTCGTCTTCGAATATTGCCGCGTCGCAGCGCTCGGATGTGCAGATGATATGGCCCCGCCTGGAAGGGCGTGATGCGGAGGGAAATTGGTACACAATCATCGAAAACCTCGGCTTCCCCACGGGTAATACCAAAACAATTGTGACACCGATTGCGGAGCGGCTTCGTGAAAAGACGACGATGTTGCGGGTGACAACGACATTGGAAGTGCGGTGGGACGCAATCGAATTGTGTCGCTTGCATGACGACGTGGCCTTGTCTTCTACCGCCTTGGAACCAGACACGGCGGAACTGGCCTGGCATGGGTTCGCACAGCTGCGGTCGACCAGTGTCGATCGTCCCCAGATTCCCGACGTGACGAAGATGGCAACCGAGCCGCGATGGCTGACAACTTTGGAGGGATGGTACACACGTTACGGCGACGTATTGCCATTGGTTGCGGACGACGATCAGCAGATGGCGCTTTTGAATTCAGGGGATGGCGTTACCCTGAAGTTCCCTACGAGCAGCCTGCCAGCCGTTGGTGATGGACGAGACCGAACGTTGCTGTTGTACGTGCAGGGGTGGATCAAGGAAGGCGATCCCAACGCGATGGACGGCCAGTATGTATGGCCGTTTCCTGGCTGCAACGTCCCCTACGAATCCGGGCAATTCGACTGGCAGGCCGAATACAACACTCGTTGGGTACCGGGAAAAAAATGAAAATTCAGTGTGTGGCACGCCGAAGGTGCGATTCGATCGATTATTCGGCTTAGATGGTCGGATGAACGATGGTGGCGGCCACGTTCGACACCGTAACCTACACTTTTACGGTGCCAACCCGCGATGTTGGTCGACCGTTGGATGCCACCTGCCCACATCGAACCTTCTTGACAAGAACGTACGTTGATTGATGACTCGACCGAAAAACGCCGAAGTCCCGAAGGACCTTTCCCCACAGCAGTTGCTTGACGCTCGTTTGGCTTCGACCCGGCCAGTGAAGCCGGTTCGCGAATTGGTTCGCGATTTCAGCTTGATCGTAGGCGTGGTGGCGATTGTGGCAGCGGAAGCGGGGGTCATCACGTGGGGATGGGGGATTGGGGCACTCTTAGTGGCCGGGGCACTCGCTACGGTCCTCCCACATCGCCGGTTTCTCGGCAATCGCTTTTCATCTCGGCGGCCGCGTCGCATGCGGTGTTTGAACGCCGGCAGCTAACTCGCCGGTATTGCGTTCCGTAACCATCGTGATGAGAATCGCACTTCTTTAGCGATTTATCTCGCGGGACATGTAATGCTCATGGCGATGCATTACAATAGCCAAGCGAGTCGCCAAGAGATCGGTGGGAGGGTTTTCGCAATGTTAGAATTAGTTGGCCGTGCGCAGACACATACTTGCAATGGCGTAACGCGCCGCGATTTCCTGCAGGTTGGCACTTTGGGAGCCGTAGGATTGGGGTTGCCGCAGCTTTTGGCGGCGGCCGAGCAGGGGCATGTCGACGCCGACAAGGCCGATCGCTCATGCATCATGATTTTCAATCTTGGCGCACCCAGCCAGCTTGACACATTCGACATGAAGCCGACAGCGGCGGCGGAGGTCCGCGGACCATTCAAACCGATTTCCACACGTGGTGATTTTCAGGTTTCCGAGATCTTGCCGCATCACGCGAACGTTGCCGACAAAATGGCACTCATTCGAAGTTGCTATCATACCGCCGCCGCCGTCCACGATGCCGGCTGGCAAATGTTGCAGACCGGGCGACAATTCACTGGCGGTACGAACTATCCGCACGCCGGTGCGGTGGTCCAATATCTCTTGGGCCGCCGCAACGATTTGCCAGCCCACGTCGTACTTCCCGAAACGATGGGACGGGGAGGGGGAAACCTTCCCAATGGTCAGGCGGGAGGTTTTCTCGGAAAGGCCTACGACCCGTTCGCATTGATGGCCGATCCCAGTCAACCCAACTTCACTGTTCCGGATCTGTTGCCCCCCAACGATTTGGGAAGCGTGCGAATCGATCGCCGTCTGCGGATGCGAAAAGCTGTCGAACAGCACCTGGCCAATTTCGAGGCGACCGAAAACGCCCAGCGTATGGACGATAACTTCGCAGCAGCGTATCGCTTGATGAACAGCCCTCAGGCGCGGGCGGCTTTCGATCTGTCGCAAGAGCCGACGAGTGTTCGCGAACGATACGGATTGAATCGATTTGGCCAGTGTTGCTTGCTGGCACGCCGACTGATTGAGGCACGTGTCCGGTTTGTCACGATCAATACGTTCTTGACGGTGTTCGATGAAATCACCTGGGACATCCACGGGAGCAAACCGTTTACGAGCATTGAAGGGATGAAAAACATTGTGGCGCCGATGTATGACCAGGCGTATTCTGCATTGATTGAAGATCTGCATCAGCGCGGGATGCTCGACACGACGCTTGTCACTTGCCTCGCCGAATTTGGTCGCACTCCCAAGGTCAATCCGGCAGGTGGTCGCGATCATTGGCCGCAATGTTTTACTGTCTCCTTCGCCGGGGCAGGCGTGCAGGGCGGACGGGCGATCGGAGCGAGCGATCCACAAGGAGCCGTGCCGGCCGACCGGCCGACGACACCGGCGGAAGTGGTTGCCTCGGTCTTTCACGCCCTAGGATTGAACCTGTCGACCGAGTTGATCGGACCAGGCGGACGGCCGTTGCCGCTGGTCGATTTCGGCGTCCGCGAGGTGAAGGAGCTATTTGCATGAACTGGCTACAAAGAAGACGACGCGGCGCGATCTGCCGCCATGCATGGTGGTGGCTCGCGACATGGTCATGGCTCGGGCCGTGGTCGTCCGTGGTTTTGCCATCAACAACGATGGCCGATCAGCAACACATGGGGGTTAGTTTCAATCGCGATGTGCTCCCAATCCTGGCGCGACAGGGATGCAACTCAGGGGCCTGCCATGGTGCGTTGGCGGGAAAGGGTGGGTTCAGGCTTTCCCTTCGTGGCTACGATCCGGCCGCGGATTGGTTTGCCATCACGCGAGACGGCGGCGGCCGACGCGTTGAGTTGAGCGATCCGGGGCAAAGCTTGCTGCTGCTCAAGCCGACCGGCACGGTCGCACACCGAGGTGGAATACGCTTTGACGTCGGTTCGGTCGAGTACCAGTTGCTTGCCGACTGGCTAGCGCAAGGGGCCCCTGGACCTGATGCCGATGAGCCGCAACTTCAGTCGATTTCCGTCAATCCGGAGCAAAGCCAATTGACTGTTGCGGACGAGCAGCATGTGTTTGTTGAGGCACATTACGACGATGGCAGCATCCGTGATGTCACGCGATGGGCCAAGTTCGCGTCGGCCGACGAAGCGGTTGCGGGAGTTGACGAAGACGGTCACGTCACAGTCCGCAGTGCGGGGCAGGGGGCGATTGTCGCCTGGTTCGGCAGTAAGATCGCCATCAGCCATATCGTCGTGCCGTTTGCCCATCAGATCGACGACGCTGAGTTCGAACGGGCACCGACTCGCAATTTCATTGACCAGTTCGTGTTGGAAAAACTCCGACAGTTGAACTTGCGGCCGGCCCAACGTTGTTCCGATGCCGAATTCATTCGCCGAACATCGCTCGATACCATTGGTCGCCTGCCGGACGCGACGGAAGTGCAGCGATTTGTCGGTGACGATTCCGCAGATAAACGTGATGCCTACATCGAGATACTCTTGTCGAAGGACGAGTTCATCGACTATTGGACATACAGATGGTCCGACCTGCTGCTGATCAACGGCACTCGACTGCGTCCGACGGCGACCAAAAGTTATTACCAGTGGGTACGCGAACAGGTCCAGCAGAATACCCCATGGGACGTACTGGTGACGAAGATCTTGACGGCCCAGGGAACGACATCCGAGAACGGCGCGACCAACTTTTACAGCCTGCATCAGGACCCGGAGTCGATGACGGAGAACGCCTGCCAGGCGTTCCTCGGCTTGAGCATCGGCTGCGCCAAGTGCCACAACCACCCACTCGAGAAATGGACAAACGATCAGTATTATGCAATGGCCAACCTGTTTGCTCGGGTGCGGGGCAAGGGGTGGGGGGGGGACGGTCGCAACGGGGACGGGCAGCGGACAGTGTACGTGGTCAGCCAGGGGGATCTGCTGCAGCCCCGAACGGGCAGGCCGCAAGTGCCCACGCCACTGGATGGTCAATCGTTGGCGCTTGACGATCCGAGCGACCGCCGGTTGCATCTGGCACGCTGGATGACGAGTCCTGAGAATCCGTATTTCGCTCGAGCCATAACCAATCGCGTGTGGGCAAATTTCTTCCAGGTGGGGTTGGTCGAGCGAGTGGATGATCTGCGGATGAGTAATCCGGCGAGCAACGAACGGTTGTTATCGGCCGCGGCCGACCATTTGATCGACCATCAATTCGACTTGAAGGAACTAATGAGAGCGATCCTGCAGAGCGAAACGTATCAGCGGGAGAGTCTTGTGTCCGATGGCAATCGCGAGGATGGGCGATTCTATGCAAGGTACTATCCGCGGCGGATGATGGCTGAAGTGCTGTTGGACAGTATCGACGCGGTGCTGGAAACACAGACGACCTTCGATCACATTGCCTTTCCTGGAGCGGATCGGCAGAAGATCGACGTCTATGCCCCCGGCACGCGGGCGCTGCAGTTGTACGATGCGGCCGTTGAGTCGTACTTCTTGAAAGTATTTGGTCGGCACACTCGCGAAATCACCTGCGAGTGCGAGCGATCGAACGAGCCGAGTCTGGTGCAGACGTTGCATTTGTCGAATGGTGACACGTTGAATCGCAAACTGGATGCGTCACCACGCATCCAACGATGGGTCAACGCGAATGCCTCCGATGATGGGGTGATTGACGAGCTGTATTTGTTGGCGTTGGCAAGGGAGCCAGGCAATGATGAGCGCCGGAGCTTGAAGGAGACCCTTATTCAGTACGGCAAGGACGATCGCAGGATGGCGCTGGCGGATTTGTGTTGGAGTGTGTTGACGAGCAATGAGTTTCTGTTCAATCATTGATGGTGTGTCGGAATGAACGGCTTGATATTGATCCTGGCGGCGTCGCTGTCGGCTGGGGACCCTTTGGATTTCCATGAACAGATTCGGCCAATTTTGCAGCGACACTGTGTGGGCTGTCACAACGGTGATGACGCCGAGGCGGGGCTGGACGTCGCCACATGGGCTGGGCTGCTGCGCGGAGGCAAGCACGGGCCGGCGGTGACGCCAGGACAAGCTGCCAGCAGTCGGATGTGGCTAATGGTCTCGGGCCGCCGTGGTCCACGGATGCCCCCGGACGGGGAGGAACCGCTAACGGAGGGCGAGATGCAATTGATCTCGGATTGGATCGACCAGGGGGCACGCGGGGCGGGTCGTGACGACAGTGTGGATCATACGATTGCATTTCCGCATATTGAAACCGCAGTGCAACGAAAGGCGTCGATTTCGGCAATTGCCATTTCGCCCGACGGAAAACAAATCGCCGTGGGACGCTTTCAACGCGTCACGGTGAGTCGGCTCATGTCGGATTGCGGTGGAGCTGCGGGTGGAGCTGCGGGTGGAGACAGCGGCGAGGTCGGGCTTGCTGATGCAGATTCTTTGAGCATTGATTTCCCTGGCAAGGTGGCATCCGTCTGTTTTTCTCCGTTGAACGACGACTTGGTGATTGCCGGAGGAACACCAGGCGTTGAGGGCCGAGTGGCGGTCTATAGTAGTCAGGACGGGAGGAAGCGGTATGAGCTACCTGGTCACCGCGATCTGGTGTATTCCGCGGCCTATAGTCGCGATGGGCGGTGGCTGGCAACGGGCGGATACGATCGCCTCCTGCGAATTTTTGCTGCGGAAAATGGATCGCTACACCAAACGTGCGATGGCCACACCGGAGCAATCGTTGACGTCGACTTCGCGCCACAGTGCCAGGTAGTTGCCACAGCGTCGGCGGATTCGACCGTGAAGTTGTGGAGTGTGCAGACTGGCCAGCGGTGGGATACGCTCGGCCAATCCCAGAAAGAAGTTCTGTCGGTGGTATTCAGTCAAGACGGGAAATGGATTGCGGCCAGTAGTGCGGATAATCGGGTCCGCGTGTGGCGATTCACATCCACCGACCGCGCGGCAATCAATCCACTGGTTGAGTCCCGATTCGCGGATGACTCGCCGCTGTTGCGAATACGGTTTACTCCCACAAGCGACGCATTGATCGGAATCAACCACAAAGGTAGTGTCAAAATGATGGCCGTTGGTGCGTGGACGCCCCGGCTGATCGCTTCGGGGACAGGTGCCGTTCCGACTGGGTTGGCAATTGTTGACGAGCGAGTTGCGCTCGTCAGTGATTTCGACGGTGAGCTGCGCCGAACAGGACTGCCGGAGATATCAAATCGCGATGAGTCCGTCGAGACGTTGTCCATCAACCTGTCCGACCAGGCCAGTGCGAGTGATGATCCAGTTACAGCGATGCGGCAAGCCTTGCGAGCCGGCAGCGAACCGGAAAATGTTCGACCTATCGAGGCGATGCGAAAAGCATTAGCCGAGACTCCCGAGACGGAACCAAACGACGAATTGTCGCAGGCGATGGTGCTTTCCGAACCCTGCCGGATCGCTGGCATGATCGGTTGGCAAGATGATCAAGGAAGTCAGGATCGCGAGGGAGAAAATCGAAAACTTGACGAAGACTGGTATCGATTTCGTGCTGCGGCTGGCGAAGAGATGATGATTGAAGTGCGTGCGACCGGCGAGTCATCGAGATTGGACTCGCTCGTCGAAGTGCGTGACAGGGAAGGGAATCCCGTGCCGCGTGTCCGGTTGCAGGCGACTCGCGACACCTATTTCACGTTTCGCGGCAAAGACAGCCTGGAGAGCGGCGATTTTCGTTTGTTTGCTTGGGAGGAGATGGAGCTGGATCAGTATCTCTATGCCAATGGCGAGGTTGTCAAATTGTGGTTGTATCCACGCGGCCCCGATTCGGGTTTCCTGGTGTATCCCGGCGCCGGAAATCGCTGGACCTATTTCGGGACGACTGCGATCACACATGCGCTTGCCGAACCCGCGTATGTCGTACGACCATTGGATGAAGGGGAGGCACCCTTGGCCAACGGGCTGCCGGTCTTTTCTATTGATTACCGCAACGATGACGATCCGCAGCGACAATGGGGAAGTGATAGCCGGCTGATGTTTCGCGCGCCTCGTGAGGATGAATATCATCTTCGAGTGACGGATGCGCGAGGGGGCGGGGGGAAAGATTTTATGTATCAGTTGACGCTACGGAAAACGATGCCGACGTATTCGGTTTCCGTGACGGCGCCGGACAAGCCGATTCCCCGAGGCGCCGGGCGCGAATTCAGCGTTACAGTTGACCGAAATGATGGTTTCGACGGTCCCGTGGAGATCACGATTGGCGGTTTGCCAACCGGTGTTCACGCCACGTCTCCGCTGGTGATTGAAGCCGGGCAGCGGCAGGCAACGGGGACCATCTATGCAGATGCAGACGCGACTGTGTTGCACCCAGCGTTCACGCCAACAGCCGTTGCTCGTGCGTGGATCGGTGAAACGATCCAGCAACAGGAGATCTCTGGATGGAAGACGCTGACGATCGGTGAGCGACCGGAATTGCAGATCTTGATCGAACCGATGACGGTCGGGACCGAGGCGACGAGCGTCGATCTTGCTTTCGTCGATGACAGCGAGGATGCTGTTGAGGCGATGCCGGATGCGGGACCGGTCGCCGCGGAAAACTGGACTCTGACGGTCCGCCCGGGACAGACCGTTAACGCTCGCGTCGTCGTGCTGCGTGGCAGTGCCGAAGGACGTGTGGAGTTTGGGAACGAGGGGGCCGGGCGAAATCTTCCCTTTGGTACCTACGTCGACAATATCGGGCTCAACGGCTTGCTCGTGCCAGAGAACGCCAGCCAACGCACGTTTTTTGTGACCGCCGCCCCGATCACTCGGCCTCAGACACGAGAGTTCTTTCTCAAGGCCAACTCTGACGGCGGAATTACCAGCCATCCCGTAACGATCGTGGTCGAGTGACGCGTGGAGCAAGATCTACATAGCTCCAGCCGTGTCCCTAGCGCAATCGTCCGGCCTGGCGATGGCCAATACGGGTAGAAAGCCAATCCGGTCGGACACGGCGGAGCTGTCCGGTTCGCGCCGATGGCCCCGCTACTCGCCCAAAGGCCCAGACGCGCCCCAAAGGCCCAGACGCGCTACTTGTCTGGGTCAAAGGCCCAGACGCGCTACTTAT
>JAGQPD010000661.1 GCA_020426865.1 Planctomycetales bacterium | reverse complement strand
AAGTACGCGTCGAGATCAATCGCGGAACCAGCCGAATCCTCTTTCAACTTGATGGTTGGGATCGTTTTCGTCGTAATTGTACTACTTGGCGGTACGACGGTAACTTTTAGCGCCGTATCGGGACTGGTGTTTTCCTTCATGAATGTCTTCAGGGCGCGATACCAGTCTTGGCTCAAGTGGAAGTCCTCGGTTCGTAAGGAAGGTTCCCACAATATGACGCCGTCGGCCAGGGCAGCCGTTGTGCGTAGTTGTTGCAGGAAGAATTGTTCGTCGAGGTGAATGACTCCTGCCCCAGCCATACTGGGCGACAGCCAGGCATAGACTGGCTTGTTGAACTTGCGAGCTTCGGCAATATTATATTGGGCATACACATCCCAATTAGCGACGTCGGGGTCCGCCTCATACGGTGTCCAGGGAAAAGCGATATTCGCGCGAGCACTGCCAGCAGCGAAGTTGACGGCCCCCGCTTGCGATTCAAGTGCCAACTGAAACGAATCCTCGTTCGCATTGAGGACAAAGTAGGTGGTGGTGATATTCAAACCCAGCGGCAGGTTGGGAGTGACAAACCGAATCGCATCTCCGTCATGAAACGAATGTCCGATCGATAAGATAGTGTCGGTTGTGCCATTAAAGGTCACGCCCACGCTTTCTTTCCGCTTGGCCAATTGGCTGCGGTAAAACGTGTACAGCGATGGTTGGATGGAATCGACACGGCCCGCCAACGTACCACCACCCACCTGCGGGCTCAGCGCCTGCGTCCGATACGCCGCGTTGCGTTTGGTCCAGTCGATATACGCGTTGGTCAAGGCTTCGGCTCGATTCGTATACCAAGTCGTGAGCCCCGCTGCGAGATCACGCTGCAATTTGTCGTACTGAATCGGGACCCACCAATTTCTCTCTGGTAAAAGGCTGTAGTAGCCAAATTCAAGATCCGGTCGGATTCGTTGTGCCAAGTGGATCACTTCAGCCAGGTTGTTGCGGCCTTGAACGGAATTGTCATAGTCGTGTAATTCAATGTTCACGGAAACAGGAATGGAAGGATCCACGTCCGCAAAAAAGTCAGAAAGTGCCCACGTGAGTTTCGACTCACGAAAATCACTGAAATCGTACACGTTGTCTTTGCGGTCAAACAGCGCGAAATAGCTAACAAATGTCAGCGGCTGCAAGCCGAGCTCGCGGAGTTCGGGGTAGTCAACGCCCTCGCTTCCGTAAAATCGATAGTAGACCGGCACCGTACGTTGGGCGGAACTTCGTTCAACGTAGGCACCCTGACGGTCCGTCGCTCGCAAAGTCAACTCGGCCGTGCCATTCGCGCTCGGTGCGGTCTTAAGCGTCAACGTCCCGGCGCGCTGATCGATCGCTATGGAAGAAAAAAGAGCTGGATTCGAATTACCGGTGACGCTGTACGTAAGCTGATTGTCGGCATCCTCCAAGTCGTCGAATGCCTTGAATAAATCGATCACGGTCGCCGCACCTCCGGATGTTGCACGAACATCCAACAAACCGACCGTCGTCGGAGGATCGTTGACCGGCGTTACCGTCACCCGGATCGCCTCCTTCGCTGTGTTCGTCCCGTCACTCACCCGAACTTCGACCGTCGCAGGTCCCCCATACTTGTCGTCCGCAGGACGAATTCTCAACAAATGATCGCTGCCGTGGCTTTCCAACGAGATGTTGTCCGCTGGAATCAAAACCGTGTTCGACGAGTGCGTGGTAATCACCAGTTCCGAAGCTGGCGTATCGGGATCCTTGACAGTAAACAGCAGTTCCGGAGATGCGTGATCTTCCGCAATCGTTATGTCGGGTATCGCCGAAATCGTTGGCGGCACGCCACTGAGAACCATTCTTGCTTCTAACTCATACGAACCATTCCATTCGAATTTCCGCGTTGACTTTCGCCATCCCAAGTCACTCTTCTTGTGCAACCTGCGATTCGCAACTGTGGCCAGCCACTGTGATAGACTACTCCAGATCTGCAGACTCATCAGTATCTCCCGTCACGGCAGGCAATCTCACCATCACTTGTGGCATTTTCCACGCTTAGCAGATTCCCCAACAGCGATTTCAATGACAAGGTTCAAGTTGGAAGGGACACGGTATCGTCTAATCGCAATCCACCGCGCTTGATATTCCCCAAATCCAATTTGAAACTCGCGACTCTCTTGTTCCTTAACGCAACAGTACACTCACGGTACATGTCTCTACGCGGTGTACCGAACGCCACGAGCCGATCGGCTCTTAGAAGGTGGCGAATCTACACGCTTCACGCATTCCGCACAAGAGATTCTCTCGCCGAAACAACGCTCCTCAAGCGGCCGCGGTGGCACAATTTACCAGGCATTCATGACGCAGAAACGAAACAACCTAATTCGAATACCGAGTATCTGCCGAGAAATGCGAGTCGTAATCGCAGCTGTCGTTGCACGAATTTGAAGGACATGTACTAAACCGTACTTCCAAATTAGTGCTTGCACTTCCTACCCATGCAGGGGGCGAGCAAGTCAGGAGCGCCTGTCGGGGGCGGTTGCTCAAACCACTCTCATGCTCGTTTGGAGCTCAACCACATGTCGATAGTGACCGCTTTGCGTCATCAACTCGTCGTGCGTCCCCTGTTCAACGATGTGGCCGTCTTCCAACACAATAATCCGATCGGCCAATCCCAGCGTGCTCAAACGGTGTGCGATGATGAATGACGTTCGGCCATCCATCAGCCGGCGCAAGCTGTCTTGAATCAGCTGTTCATTCTCGCTATCCAAGTTACTGGTCGCTTCGTCCAGAATCAGGATCAGCGGATCGGCCAATAACGCCCTGGCGATTGCCAACCGCTGCTTCTGGCCGCCACTTAGCCGCACACCCCGCTCTCCGACGACCGTGTCGTAACCCCGATCCAGCTGCCGGATGAATTCATCGGCGTGTGCCAGCTCGGCGGCATGCACAATTTCATCCTCGGTCGCCTGACTCAATGCGTACCCGATATTCTCGCGGACCGTTCCGTCGAAGAGGAAAACATCCTGCTCAACAATCCCTAAGAGGCTGCGATAACTTCTTACTTGAATCTCGCGCAGGTCGCGACCGTCTAACTTCACCACCCCTGACGTCGGATCGTAAAAGCGCGCAACGAGATTGCAGAGCGTGGTCTTACCTGCCCCGCTGCGGCCAACCAACGCGATCGTCTCTCCCGCCATCACATCCAAATGGACCCCGGCAAGCACCTTCCGCGACGACTCGGGATAGTGGAAACTCACGTCTTGCAACGTGAGTTCCCCCTTCACGTCCTTTCGCTTCAGGACCACGCTGTCGGAATCGGGCTCCATTTCTCGTGGCTCGGCCAAAATGTCTAAAATGCGGTCCAAACCCGCCAAGTTGTTTTGAAGACTTGTCGCACTGCTGGCCAGCGTGGCCAGCGGCCCCAACAGCATCGCCAGATAGAACAGAAACATCGTAAGATCTCCCAACGTCATCGTGCCCTGCAGAATGCTGTAACCTCCATACAACAACAAGAACGTCGACGATAAGGGAATCAGCACTTCCCAGATTACATCAACAACTCGGCTCCACCACCACGCCAACAACTGTTGCCGGACCAGCAAGTTGTTGCCAATGACATACCGACTGGTCTCACTCCGTTCCCGGGCAAACGCCCGGACAACCCGCATCCCGCCAAAGGCCTCCGTCGCCAGTCCGTCAATCGCCTGTCGCTGAGCTCTCACGTCACGGTAGAGTGGCCGAATACGACTGATCCATGTACGGTGCGTCACGTAAACCAGCGGTACCAGCAGCAGGCCCCCCAACATCAGCCGCCAGTCCACAAGCGTCAGAGCAATGAGACTGCCAATCAGCTGTACGATCGCGCCCCAGGGGTTGTAGATCAGACTGAAGATCAGATCCGATGCTCCTCCCGCGTCTTCGCGCAACAAGCTGGCAGTGCCCCCCGATTTCATCTGATAGACACGATGCAGCGGCAGATGCACGGCGTGTGAAAACAGTCGGTGTCGTAGCGACACCTGCAAACGATTGACCGCGCGCGTCGCGAACCAGCGACCAGTCAAATGCACGGCCGTCGCTGCCACCGAAACCACGAACACTGCCGATGCAATCCACCACAATTGACCGACCGGACTCACGCCATCCAGCAACCTGGCCAATGGCGTCCACGGCATCGGTTGTTCGACCAACACATGATCGATCACTAATTTGGTTGCCAATGGTGGAATCAGCCGCAACAACGTCGCGATTGTAAGTGTCACCAGTGCCCACCCCAACGGCGACCGTTCCGCGCGCAGCAGTCCCAGGAACTGACTAAACAACGCCAAGAATGAACGGTGCCTGGTCGTAGACTTCTCGCTGGCCGATGGTTTTTCCTGGCGACTAGTTTTTGCCTGCCAACGCGTTTTGAGGTATTCACGAAAACGGCGACGACTCGGTTCACGATTCATAACGACTCATCTACTGCCGGATGATACTTGTCATCTGACGAATTTCGGATGCGGTGCCGGGTGTCCGGCGGACTATGTCAGCAAATTCCTGTTCTTCAATTCCCCTTCCACTTGCCCGGGGTTCTCGTAAAGAATTGCGTCCCACCCGCAATGCCGCGCGGCGACGACGTTGACCTCCCGGTCGTCGATAAACAGACATTCGCGGGGTTCGACATTCAACGTCGCCATCACGCGGTGGTAACTCTCTGTGGACGGTTTGCGGTACCCCAGTTGATACGACACAAACGCCTCATCCAAATACCGAGAAAGCAGCAGCTTTTCTTCAATCCACTCGTACCACATCGGGTAATTCGAAAAGGCACATTGTCGTATCGATTGTGCCCGATGGGGCTGTTCCCGCAGACGTTGAAGCAACAGGGGCATTCCATCCAGCCATTGATAAGCATCTTGCAC
>JAGQPD010000660.1 GCA_020426865.1 Planctomycetales bacterium | reverse complement strand
TGCTGTGTATTTGTCATGGTTGCTATTCGATACAAAACGTGGTGGCGACATGAAGGGCCAGATGTCGATGTGGCACTTTCCGTACATGAACAGTAATCATATCAGCCACAGAAACGCCACACAGCCGCCATTGGGAAATAGGAGGCTCGAACCCAGTGGCTCCGTCATAGGGGTTGGAACAGTAACGGAACAGAGACCTACGCTAAGCCCTATGGCCTTGTGATTTTCGGCGGGGAAACAGAATAGTCCTCGATAGATGTGACCTTCCCGTTCTCGTCGAAACGAGTCCAAACTCCCTCTCGGTCACCGTTGGCATACTCTCCCTGCAACCTGACCGTCCCGTTCTTGTGGAAAGACTCAAATTTGCCATCGACCTCTCCGTCCACGTAATGCTGAGTTTGACTCAGCTGGCCATTGTCGAACCACATTGAATGGCGGAGTCTAGCGTAGTCACGTAGCACCAATTCCCAACGCTTTGTTCCATTTGGATACCAGAATGTTTGCGTGCCAGTACCATTCACAACCTCACTATCAAGCGTTCCGTCAGGCTTGTAGTATTTTCCCCAACGCACGTTGCTTGAATCCGGAGCGGGGTCCTCAATACCTCCGTTTATCTCGACAAAACATTCTCCTTCTTCGCGGCAAACGCCGTCCGGGTAGAAGCCACGATAGGCATTATATCCGGGTTCGCCGTAGTCAACCTCCCAATACCCGCATTTGCCGTCCTGAACCACAAGCCGAAAAAACCGCTTACCGAAAAAGCTCGTGCCGTTGGTTAACCCGAGTCCACGGTAGTGTCCCGTGTAGAATTCCTCGTTAATTGAGAGAGGCTGTGATTTCGGCCACCACCAAACGCCTGCCATTGTCAGGGCAAAAAGCAGAGGAATCAGCAATAGGGTACGTAGGGTGAATCGTAATCTCAGTCGCATTGGAGCTGCCTCGACTTGATAAAATGGCTCAAGGCGGTTCCGTTCGCGAGACTCCCAAAATCCTCGCGATTGCGGCCTTGGCCGGTTGGAAACGTAGTGGATGGAAACGTAGAGTCTCTTCTGGAAACGTAGAGTCTCTTCAATTTCGACGCGATGCCAGCAAATAATATCAGATTTTTTCTTTATTTTCTGACATTTTCCAGTTAATATCCTACGCGGCAGCCAAGTGGTGCCCGCCACCTCTCCGCCAGCCACCTCTCAGCTCGCAACAGCCGCCTCTCGTCAATCGGTGCCCGCCAACCCTCACTCACTTGCCATCAGTGCCCACCAACCGACAAGCCAGAGCTTTCGATGGCTGCTCGAGGACGTGTCCCCACGCTCGGTCGAAACCGAGTAAACTGGGCTTCACAAGCGAATCTCGTATTCACGCGTACGACGGAACCGACTCCGCTCTTCGAACTACTCGACGTGTCCATCCTGCTGTAGCCAGAACCCGGAAATCCCCATACGCACAAAAAACTGCATTTTCCCCTGACTGTTTCACGAAATTACGATTGCCTGCCGGGAAAAGTCTGGGCTAGTAGTCAAACCTCGGTCACCAACCTCATCCGTCATTACTTTGCTCGCCCTCCTTCCGCGGCGAGCGGTCACCTGTCCAGCGATGTTTGGCTCACCGCACTCGCGTGGCACGCCTAAGCAAAACCGAAGGTCGCCCAATCCGCCGCTCCTCGGGCGTGCACGGGATTGCCTTCCCATTGCAATCCAATCCCCGTCTCTTACAACATCTCGTCGAAAGGCCAAACAGGATCTCGTCCTTATCAATCGTCCCGTCGAATGTAGGCCATAGTACACACCGTCGATCACGCTCGATGACCAGGTCGGCCCTATAAATTCCACCTGCCCCAAACTGGCGAGGAGGCCGCGCACCCGTGGACGCGTCACCGGTACGAGTCGTTCTGGTCCGCCCGGAAGCACCTTTGGACCGATAGACCAGACCGCCCACGATGGTTGACATCCTGGGCGGCTTTTCATGGTTGACATCCTGGGCGGCTTTTCTTGTAATCGTAGAAAACGTCGCCATGTGCGACATAGCGACTCTTAACCAATTGCTTAACCAATTGTGATGTTGGAACGCAAGATGTTGATTGGAATCTTTCGAATTCGGTTCATTCCCCCGCTGCATCTCGTTTTCTGCTTCGTGCTCACTTCTTCGCCACCACTTGCCTCCACGTTCGCAGGTCAGTCGCTGGAAGTAGGTGTCGCGGTTCGAGATGTCACACCACCCGTACCCTACCGCATGAGCGGATACTTTTCCGAGCGAGTAAGCACAGGGATTCGTGATCCGCTCCAGGCAAAAGCTATCGTGTTTCGTCAATCTCAAGCGAGCGCCGCGCTGGTCTTCTGTGATTTGATCGGCATCTCCCGCGATGTGTCTCACGCAGCAAGACGGTCGGCTAGTAAGCGGTCCGGGATTCCCTACGAGAACATTGCGATCATTGCGACACATTCTCACACCGGCCCCTTGTACTTCGGTGCCCTCAGAAAAATGCTGCACGATCGAAGTGTTGCGACTTTAGGCACAGATCCCTACGAGACAACCGACTATTCGGCGGAGCTTGTCGAGCATCTCGTCCAAGTGATCGAGCAGGCACAACGAGCTCTTGCGCCATCCGCCTTGGCCTCGGGAAGTTGCGAGTTACAGGGGCTAAGCTTTAACCGGCGGTTTTTTATGAAGGACGGAACCGTGCGGTTCAATCCCGGCCAACTCAACCCTGAAATTGTGCGACCCTGTGGGCCAATCGACCCAGAGGTCACAGTGATTGCATTTCAAAAAGTCAAGGAAGCTCAGCCATTCGCTGGTCTTAGTTCGTTCGCGCTGCATCTGGATACGGTCGGAGGAACGGAATACTCCGCCGACTACCCGCGATTCGTGGAAGAACACCTGCGCGAGTCTTTCGGCAGCCAGTTTCACTCCTTGTTTGGCACTGGGACGTGTGGCGATATCAACCACATTGACGTGTCGACATCCACTCGTCCCAGCACGGAGGAGATCGGAAAGAGACTGGGGCAACATGTGGAGGCCTGTCTGCGCGACGAGCTTGCAATTGACTCGACGCGTCTGGCGGTACGCAGTCGTTCCGTTGAAGTTCCGCTGCAAGTCTATTCACCCGAAGAGATCTCCGAAGCCGCTTCCACGTTAAGTGAACTAGGACTTAGGAAGATTGCCTTCCTCGATAGCGTCAAGGCATACAAAATCATGGCGCTGCAGTTGCGAGGTGGGGCAACGATCCAATTGGAGGTGCAGGTGTTTCAGTTGGGTGACGAAACGGCCATTGTCACGTTGCCCGGAGAAGTATTCGTCGAGTTCGGACTGGCGATCAAGCAAGCCTCGCCGTTCAAACGTACGCTTGTTATTGAACTGGCCAATGACGCACCTGGGTACATCCCGACGCAGAAGGCGTTTGTCGAGGGTAGCTACGAGACTGTTAACTCGCGAATTGCCACCGGCGGTGGGGAAGCCATGGTGAAGTTGGCAATCGAGATGCTGCGAGAATTGAAATGAAGCCCAGCGGCTTTCGCACATGGCTATTGCATGGTTGCTTGATTTTCTGGTTCCCCGTATCGGTGCCGCAGCCGTCCGCGGCTGAATCGATTGATCATTCCGGGTCAATGTCACCAGCTGAAGCGGTCCAAGCGTTTGTCGTCGACGACGACTTGGTCGTTGAATTGGCAGCCTGTGAACCGCAGGTCGTCGATCCCGTTGACATGCGATTTGACGAGTCGGGACGGATGTGGGTGGTGGAGATGCGAGATTATCCTATCGGCCCCACGGAATCGGCTCCCAGCCTGTCTCGCATTTCCATCCTCACAGACAAGGATGGCGACGGCTTCTACGAATCCTCACAGGTATTCGCCGACGACCTGGCATTCGCCACTGGGATTCAGCCCTGGCGAGGTGGCGTGATCGCGACTGTCTCGGGGCGAGTCCTACTGATGCGCGACACCGACGACGACGACCACGCTGATGTCACTGACGTGTGGTTCGATGGATTTGCCGAAGAGAACCAGCAGCTCCGCGCCAACCATCCGCGACTGGCCCTCGACAATCGCGTCTACGTTGCCAACGGATTGCGGGGTGGCACGATCGTCGATCGTCGCAACGCGGAACAAGCTTCGACGGAAATCCGCGGTCGGGATTTGCGATTTCATCCGTTCACCAGCGAGTCGAGTGCGGTGTCGGGGCATAGTCAATTCGGACTTACGTTCGATGAATGGGGAAATCGCTTCGGCTGCAGCAATCGCAATCCATTGTTTCACGTCATTCTCGAGGATCGCTACCTGTCGAAATCCCCTCGCGTTCGTGTGCCCGCTGTTTTCTACGACGTTGCGGCATCCGGCGACCAATCCGTGGTCTATCCGATCACACGGTCGTGGACCACATCTCATCTGCACGCCGGGCAGTTCACCGCCGCTTGTGGCGTCGAAATCTACCGTGGCAATGGCTTGCCGAAAAAGTACGTGGACAACGCATTCGTCTGCGAACCGACAGCCCATGTCGTTCATTGCGAAGTCATCGCGCCACGCGGTGTCGGGATGATGTCACTACCGTCTCATGAGGGACGAGAGTTCCTCGCTTCGCGGGACCCCTGGTTCAGCCCGGTTAACGTGTCACAAGGGCCCGATGGAGCCCTCTATGTGGTCGATATGAACCGCAAGGTGATTGAACATCCACACTGGATGCCAACCGAGCTGCAGCAACGAAGCGATTTGCGGGAAGGGAATGATCGTGGCAGAATCTATCGCATCGTTGCTCGGAACCATGACCGGAAGCAACCTCCCCCCGACATCGGCTCGTTACCAGACGCCGAAGTGTTGAAGCTGTTGGGACATGAAAACGGTTGGCATCGGGATACCGCGTCACGACTCTTGCTTGAACGTCAGGATGACAGTCTTGTCAGCGCGCTGACCACCCAGGCCGTGGCTGGCGAGACGGCGCAATCTCGTGTGCGTGCCCTGTGGGCGATGGATGGGCTTGGGCGTATCGAGACGCCGCTGCTGCTGAAACTGCTCCGCGATCACGACCCTCATGTTCTCGTACAGGCGATCGTTGTCGCCGAACAAAACCACCTGATCACCGGACCCGTCCGCGACGCCGTCGAATCGCTGCAACGGCACGACGAGGCAATCGTACGTTTTCAGGCGTTGTTATCGGCAGCCCCGTGCCGTGTCAGTTTCCGCTTGCCGGTTGATGAATGGGAATTGCGCGCGATGTTGTTGGCCGTGGGCGACCGCGCCAGCGAGGCTCTCCGTCAGTGGCTGGCTGAGCCACCGTTGAAGAAAACACTGTCTCAGGAAAGATCGCCTACGAATGATGAGAACCCTGAATCAATCGTTTTGCTGCGGGAACTGCTCGACGAAATAGTTGAATCGGCTGCCGGTAGTGACCGACCACAGTTGAACGATCGAGCGGAACTGTTGGAAGCGCTACTCGAGTGTGAATACTATGCGGTTCGAGGTATTGGGCACTACCTTGCCAGTTACCATCGACGACATGGTAACGTGGCCCCGCTGTTGCAGGAGATTCGCACAAAGGAACGTGACCAACTGGAGACATTGCTTCGACAAGCCGCAGCACAGGCAATGAACAAGGAGACGACCAGTTCCGTGCGTTGTGATGCCATTGATCTACTTGTTCATGACGTGAAGTCGAAGCACTTGCTCAAACAGCTTGCGATCGATTCGCGCGAAGACACGGATGTGCGTTGTCACGCAATCCAGCTCTTGTCTCAACGCGATGATTTGGTTGACTGGAAAGACTTCGCGCCGCTGCTGGAATCTTCCGTCCCAATTGTGCGCACGACTTTGTTGGACGCGTTCCTGGCCAAACCTGATCGGACCAGACTGTTATTGGAGGCGATCGAATCGGATCGCATCACCGGCACCGTCCTTCCCGCCGACAAACGCACGGTGCTATTGAAGCACAACGATGCAGCTCTGCAAACTCGTGCAACCAAATTGTTTCACGATTCGGTACAGACAAACCGGGCGTCCGTTTTCGAACAATACCGATCCGCCGCAAACATGGTGGGCGAGCGGGACGAAGGGCGCAAGATATTCCAACAAAAGTGTTCTCAGTGCCACCGAATTGACGGGATTGGAGTCAACGTAGGTCCAGACATCTCGGACTCACGGACAAAGACCGCCGAGCAATACTTGCAGGATATTGTGATGCCCAATCGCGCCGTGGACGGCGCCTATCTCGGTTATGCCATCGTGACCCATCAAGGGACGATCGCAACGGGCGTCCTGTCAGCAGAGACCTCGACATCAGTGACACTGAGGCAAGTCGACGGCCACACGCGTGTCTTCTACAATGACGACATCGAGCAACTCCACGCCGACGGTCAATCGTTCATGCCGGAGGGACTGGAGGAGGGGCTTTCGTTGCAGCAAATGGCTGATCTGCTGACATTCATTAAAACATGGCGATATCGTGTCGACAACCCGACCGGCTGGGCAGATGACAATCCTCGATGACGGCTGTGTGGCGAAGCGTGCCATGCATGTGGCTCTCGTTCTGTGCAACTCCCTTTGGAACCGAGGGGACCTGGCGACGCCGAGTTTTCCTCACTTTCGGGCGTCGAACTCGTACAATTTCCCAAACCGCATAACCGGGCGCCGACGAACTGACGCAGGCAGATGTCGCCGAAGTGGGCCCGTTGATTGCCAACGAGTTGTTCGTGAACGAGCCTTTTCGTATCGAGTTCACCGACCTGTCGTTTGAGCCGATCCGTGACCTTCGCTGGCAACGATGAGTCACCCAGTCAGTTCGAATGCAGCGGCGGCAATCGGTACGCTCCCGCTCGGGCTACGGTCTTGAATGTAAGCTTCGAGCCAGTATGGCCACCTGCAACTCCAGTCGCTTGATTTCGCAAGTCGTATCATATCGATTGATCAGGATCCAGTACCAGATCTTCATCAATCCGATCGACGTCGCACAGAACATGACGGCCAGCGACCGTCCGACCAACGCCTTGATGTCGACGGCCAGATAGAAGTGCCAGATGCTAAAAAGCAATAGCCCGACAAAAACGACGATGAATGCCGCACCCAACAGATTGATTGTGCGGAATCGACTCGTCGTCGCGCGGATTGTCAATTCCAGCAGGGATGGTTTGTCGTCGAAGTCCTGTAACGAATTGGCGACGTCGTCCGGCAAGTACTCGCGAATTCTGTCGTCGATGTTTTGGCGATTCATGGCATTCTCCTTTTTGATGTTTCGCTGAGCGAGTTTCGAATTTCAAATTGTCGATTGTCCGGCATGTAACCTTGACGCGTCACTATGGCACGGGGCAGAGTGATTACGAACCGACAGGTGCATCGTCAGGTACCCCAGCCATCGCGTGGCTGGTCGCGTTGGTAACGTTCGATGTTTGGTCTGCCGGTCAGTTCACCTGTCTCCGCCGACCAAAGAAGCGGCGACGCCTCCGTTGCCTCGGTGCGAATTGCAACGCAACCGGCCAAGCAGAGTTCGGTAAGCGTGATTGACTTGCCAAAGCTACGACACGTATCGCCACCCGTTTTGCAGGCTGCAAGCCATTCCTGGTGGATGCTTGGCAGCTCCTGCAATCGAGATGCCGGCGGCGGGCCCCAAGACTTGTTGTTTGCGATCGCGATCGGAGCTTTCCCGAGTGTGGGAATGAACAATCGACCGTGTTCGCCCAAGAGCAGTGCACCGGATGAGGGAGGACGTTCGGTGCCCAAAACATCGGCCGATGGTCTCCGTCCGCCATCGTACCAATGCAGTCCGACGGACTCGCCACCTTTCAGCGGCAAATGGAATCGCAAGGTACTCCAGCGTGGGCACGACGCTTCCGAATTGCCTTCGCTGCTGGCACCGATGCTGACTTGTCCGGTAACGTCATACGCGTGTAAAACCGGATCGAGTAAATGCGGTCCCATATCTCCCAGCGCGCCACTGCCAAAATCCCACCACGCGCGCCAGGTAAATGGATGATATTGATCGCGGTAGGGATGAAAATTGGCGGGCCCCAGCCAAAGGTCCCAATCGAGGTACGCCGGCACTTCGCCGCCGACACGGGTGACGGCATCGCCCTGCGGCCACACCGGCCGATCGGTCCATGCGTGAATGGACTCCAGTTTCCCCAGCCAACCGGACTGCACGATTTCCGCGACGCGGCGATAACCGAGACTTGTCGCATGTTGGTTGCCAACCTGAGTTTTGCGATCGGCACGGGTGGCGACATCGGCCATGTCACGCACTTGCGCCAGACGATGTGCCATCGGCTTTTCGCAAAAGACATGGAGTCCCCGTTGAAGGGCCCAGATGGACGCACAAGCGTGGACATGATCTGGCGTGCACACGACGACGGCATCCATAGACTTATTGTCGGGTAACTCACGGAAGTCGCGGTAGACGCGCGCTCGGGGGTATCGCGAATGCATCTCGTCGAGGTACCGTTGGTCCACGTCACACAACGCGTAGACGTTCTCTGTTGCAACACCGTTGACGTTATCAACGCCGCGATTTCCAACGCCGATAACGCCGACATTCAATCGATCGCCCCGCACTTCGTCTGCGGCGAAGGAAGTAGAATGACACGTCCAATAGCCGACTACCGTGGAAGTGATTGACCGACAGCCAGTTTGCAGGAATTGACGTCGAGTCGTGGATCTTGTCAGATGCATGCTGTGAAGCTCCCCAGGTTCATCAAATTATGAAATGCATTGGCAACCAGCGAAAGATAGGTGACCCGTGTCAGCCGCATCGAAATCTGGACCGTCTCCTGATCTTATCGAAGCATTGCGGCAATACCAAATTGAGTTGCCCGAGGAGCAGGTGAGGCAAATTGACAATTATTGTCAGTTGCTTTGGAAATGGAATGAAAAGATCAATCTAACTCGGCATACCGACTTTGACCTGTTTGTCAAACGCGACCTGATTGACAGCGTACAATTAGCCCAACTAATGGCCACGGATCGCGACGCGTTGGACATTGGCTCTGGCGGCGGCGTTCCGGGGCTTTTGATAGCGATGATGTGCCCACATGTGGAGGTGTCGGTGTGTGAATCGGTGGCCAAGAAGGCCCGGGTCTTGGACGACATCGTCAAGCAGCTCAAGTTGCCGGTCGCGGTTTACCATGAACGGGTGGAGCGTCTGTTGGAGGAAGAGCGGTTTGACACATTGACGGCCCGTGGCGTCGGTTCGATTGCGAAGATCCTCAAGTGGCTGGCCCCCCACTGGGCATCTGCAGGGCGGCTGTTGTTGGTGAAGGGCCCGAAATGGGTAGAAGAGCGAGGGGAGGCCCGCCATCACGGATTGCTTGCTAGCTTGGAATTGCGGCGACTTGCCGAATATGAAATGCCAGGGACCCATGCGACAAGCGTAATTCTCGGGATTTCCTGGAAGCGGGAGTAGCGAGCTTGAGGCGCCGGACTAGTTTCTCTATACTCCCTGGTTTACTCGATTCTCCCTGGAGAGGCGTACATTGGTAGTTCCTCTGGCTACGCTTAGGTTACGAATTCTCCCGGATGCTCGCCCATCTTCCGTTGAACCGACACATCTTCCGTTGAACTGACAAGGGAACTATGTCTGCTTACAATCTTACGCATCTCCAGCAGCTTGAGGCTGAGAGCATTCACATCATTCGCGAAGTCGCCGCGGAGTTTGAAAACCCTGTGATGCTCTATTCAATTGGCAAGGACTCGTCGGTGATGGTCCACTTGGCGATGAAGGCCTTTTATCCGGGCAAACCGCCGTTTCCATTGATGCATGTGGACACGACGTGGAAGTTTCGTGAGATGATTGAGTTTCGCGAGAATTATGCCCGCAAGGAGCTGGGGCTGGATGTCATCGTGCACATCAATCAAGAGGGGGTCAAGGCGGGGATCAATCCGTTCGACCACGGTAGCAAGAAGCACACGGACGTGATGAAGACGGAGTCATTATTACAGGCTTTGACGAAATACAAATTCGATGCGGCCTTCGGTGGTGCACGGCGTGACGAGGAGAAGTCACGGGCGAAGGAGCGAGTGTTTTCGTTTCGTGACAAGAATCATCGATGGGATCCCAAAAACCAACGCCCCGAATTGTGGAATCTCTACAACTCACGGGTCAACAAAGGGGAGAGCATTCGAGTGTTCCCATTGTCGAATTGGACCGAGTTGGATGTCTGGCAGTACGTTTATTTGGAGAAGATTCCGATAGTTCCGTTGTACTACGCCGCTCCTCGCCCCGTTGTCGAACGGGATGGTGTGTTGATCATGGTCGATGACGATCGAATGCGATTGGAGCCTGGTGAGAAGCCGCAGATGCGTACGGTTCGCTTTCGCACGTTAGGGTGTTATCCACTGACGGGTGCCGTGGAGTCAAACGCCGATACGCTACCTTTGATCATCCAGGAGATGTTGTTGGCCAAGACGTCGGAGCGGCAGGGGCGAGTGATTGACTACGATCAATCCGGGTCGATGGAAGAGAAGAAGAAAGAAGGGTACTTCTAGTATGTCACACCATTCGGACTTGATCGCGACCGACATCGAGGCCTATTTGGCCCAGCATGAACGCAAAGAGCTATTGCGATTTCTCACCTGTGGCAGCGTCGATGACGGAAAAAGTACGCTCATCGGCCGGCTGCTATACGATTCGAAGATGATCTACGAGGA
>JAGQPD010000659.1 GCA_020426865.1 Planctomycetales bacterium | reverse complement strand
CGGCGGTGCAGGCGGCGCGGATGGGAAAGCGCGCGGTGCTCATTGAGCCGGGGCGGCATGTGGGTGGTCTTACCAGTGGCGGGTTGGGGGCCACCGATATTGGCAACAAGCAAGTCATTGGTGGGTTGTCTCGCGAGTTCTATGAGCGGGTCGCGCAGCATTATGGCGATGACAACGCATGGCGATGGCAGAAACGCGATACCTATCGTAGCGCTCGTCAAGCGAGTGGCGACAATGCGATGTGGACATTCGAGCCACACGTGGCTGAGGCGATCCTGCGCAGGATGTTGGAGGAACATGGCGTCGATGTGTATTTCGAGCAACCCCTGTTGCGGCCGGGTGGTGTTGACAAGGTCGACGGTCGGATCCAATCGATTACGATGGAAGACGGCAAGAGCTTTGCCGGGCGAATGTTTGTCGATGCCACGTATGAAGGTGACCTGTTGGCGGAGGCGGGCGTTTCATTTCACATCGGTCGTGAGGCGAACGCGACGTATGGCGAGACGCTCAATGGCGTCCAGGTGGCACAGGCGAAGTATCATCAATTCAACCATGCCGTTGATCCGTACATGACACCGGGGGATCCAGCGAGCGGCTTGTTGCCAAATATCGAGGGGGAGCCGCCGGGCGAAGATGGTGCCGAAGACCGTCGCGTGCAGGCCTACAATTTTCGGATGTGCCTGACGGATGTGAAGGAGAATCAAATCTCCTGGCCCAAGCCCGAAGGGTACGATCCGCTGCAATACGAGCTGCTGGCGCGCTACTTTGCGGCGGGGCTGGACATCGTCCCTTGGCACAATACCGGGATGCCCAATCGAAAGACCGACATCAACAACAACGGCGGCTTCTCGACGGACTATATTGGCAAGAACTACGACTATCCGGAGGCTTCCCATGCCGAACGAAAGCAGATCTTCGCCGCCCATGTGCAATACCAGCAAGGATTGATGTGGTTTCTCGCACACGACGAGCGGGTGCCAGCAAACGTGCAGAAGGAGGTGAATCGGTGGGGGTTGTGTCGCGACGAGTTTGAGGAAACGGGTGGGTGGCCGCACCAGATGTATGTGCGGGAGGCGCGGAGAATGGTGAGTGATCTGGTGATGAGCCAGCATCACTGTCAGGGGCGAGCGCTTGCCGAGGACCCGATCGGCATGGCAGCCTATACGATGGATTCGCATAACACACAACGTTACGTGCGCGACGGTGTGGCGAAGAATGAGGGGGACGTGCAGGTCGGTCGATTCCCGCCGTATCCGATCGGTTCACTGTCGATAGTCCCGCGAGAGGGGGAATGTAAGAATCTGTTGGTACCGGTTTGTCTATCGGCGACACATATTGCTTACGGATCGATTCGGATGGAGCCGGTGTTTATGGTCTTAGGGCAATCGGCGGCGACAGCTGCATGCATTGCTATCGATGCTGACGTAAGTGTGCAGCAGGTTGATCGCGGACGGCTACGAGCTCGGTTGCAGGCGGACGGCCAGGTGCTATCACATTCCGGTTAGGTAAAATGTTAGTGCTGAAGTAGTTGGTCTGAGCGGAAAAACGGGGTTAGTTTGGGGCGGTAGGCGGTCGATATCGAAGGAGAGGACGGTATGGACCGCCGGGGCGTGAAGTGCTAGGATTCGCGTCAATTTCGGTCCAGAGACTCTTTTCATTGCACTACGTTCGTAAGTTTGCCGGGTGGAAGCCCCAGCAAGCTGGTTGGCGCTCAGGGAGGAACACGCCATGCGTTTGGCCAGGATTGGCATTGCACGGACTGCGGGGTTGCGACACGTACGCGTCATATGTCGCGGGATCGGTGTTGCGGGAATCTGTCTGTTGATTGTCACACCTGGTTGGGGGTGGCAGTTTCGAGAGATTCGGCCCAACGTAGCGCCTCAACGGGTGGCACCACCTGCAGCAGCGGTGGAGACAGCGCCGGCGCCGGTTGAGCGTGGACCCGAGCTCGAATCCGAACCTGAACCAACAGCTGGCACTCATCGCGAGCTTGAAGAGGTTCCGTCCAGCGGGAACGTTTCACTGACGGCACCGAAGACGTTGAGCGTGCCAGCTCCGTCGGAACGGTCCATCGTGGCGATGCCCGGCAAATCTCCGCTGGAGGCGAGTTCCGTTCCCAAGAGCATTCCCAACGATGACTATTATGACGACGTCGAAGCGTATGGTGACGATTCGCAGTCGGTTGTTGTCAATGAAGAGCTCTCGTCGTCGATCGATCCGTCGATCACGCAGTCGCTGCGATTGAAGGGCGTGATTGCTGGCGAAACGACGACCGATCGTTTACACAAACTGTGGGGGCGGCCGTTCAAGACCGGCAAAGTTGACGGGTTGGTCATCGAAAAATATCGCATTGAACCGTTTCGTCAGGTCGACGTGACGATCAATGACGACGTCGTCAGCGCCGTTTTGATCCACCTGGCGGATCCGCAAGACCCTAAGTATTGTGCCGAAGAGCTGCGACTTGCCGAGCTGGAGCCAGTACCGGTACCCGACGTATACGGTGAGGTCCTGGGGCTGGCCTATCCTGAACGTGGTGTGCTGCTGGTGTTTCAGGAAAGCAATGCGGGACATTGGGTCCATAAGATCCAACTAGAGGCGGTGAATCCGGAACCGTTTCTGTTGCGCGCCGACTACGACTTTGAAGGACATTTCACTCGCGATCTCGGTGACCTCGACAAGGCATTAGCAATCGATCCGAAGTTCGCGCGGGCGCATTGGTTGCGCGCCGAGATGCTCTCGGAAATCGGACGATTTCAAGACGCACTTCAAGCCGCAAAAAAGGCGGTAGATAGCGATGGCGAGCATCCTCTGCTGCAGCTGACGTATGCCAGGCTGTTGGCCGACAATGGTGATCATGAAGAGGCAGAGAAACGGACGCGAAAAGTGCTCGACCGGACCGACCTGCCCGTGGTAGTTCGCGCGGCAGCGGAGTGCCAATTGGGAGATCTGCTGTCGTATGGGTCGACGGTTGAATTCAAAGAGGCGATGCAACATCACCTGCGGGCCATCGATCTGGCGGCACCGGTGGCGAATGAGCGCCGGTTCGTCGAACGTCGGCTCGCCAAACGGACGTTGGTGCGAGCTCATCTGGCCGTTGCGAAAGATATTGCCAATGGAAGTTTTCAAGATCCTAAAACGGTGATCCGCAAGTGGATCGATCGTTCCATGGCGCTCGTTGATGAAATGATCAGCCGCGATCAGGGTGATGAAGCGATGCGGTTGGCGGTTTATCGTCGCGCCCTGGAGGCACACGCGGATTTGAATCACACGGCCAATCCGGATACTGTCACCGAGCGGGCATTGCAGGAAGGGCGAAGACTGATCGCAGCTGCCGACGACGACGCCAACAAGGCACGGCTGGAATGGGAGCTCGGATGCATCTTGTCCGAGGCCGTGCGAGTTCAGCGGCTTCGCGGAGATCATTCGGCTGCTATTCAGCGTGCCAACGACGCGATTGCCCTGCTAAAACAGAGTGCCGCAAAGCGACAGTCGACACCCGGCCAAAAATACCTGGTGGGACGGCTCTATTTCCAAATTGGAAACATCTATGCGGTGCAGCGAGAGGATCATAGCGAAGCGGTCAGCTGGTACGACAAAGCCGAAGGGCTACTCAAAGGGCAACTGCCAGTCGACGTTTTGACCGAAGCGACGATTCATGGTGATCGATTTGTCAGCATGGGTGTGTCCTACTGGAATCAGGGAATGCACAGCAAGGCGATTGAACTGACGGAGCTCGGTGTCGATATCCTTCAGGACGCTGTGGCAGAGGGACTGATGGATGCCGAATCGCTCGTGATTCCCTACGACAATCTGGCCACAATGCACAAGAAACAGGGCAATTTGGAAGGCGCTAAGACCTTCGCTGAATTGGCGGCTGGTGTTAAGAAAGGGACGCAGTTGCGGTAACCAGGCCGGTGCGTAAAAACCTTCGCGGTTGAAATCACGCCGCGACATTCTAGGATTGAGAGGAAGGGTCGGCACTAGAGCGCTGCCGGCGCTTCCTTTTTTTGTTGACGCCGAGCGAAGCGAGTTGAAAAGCAAGATGGTGCTGTGATGCTGATTCGACTAATGATCCTGATGGTGGTCGTGCCATTTGCAGAATTGGCATTGCTTCTATGGCTGGCCGAGCAGACCTCGTGGTGGTTCACGCTGGCGGTTGTCGTGGCGACTGGCATTGTCGGGGCGGCGTTGGCCAAGCATCAAGGGTGGCGGACGATCCGGCGCGTGCAAAGCGAATTGGCGGAGGGGCGTGTTCCAACAGACGCACTGTGGGACGCGGCGATGATTCTGGTGGCAGGTGCGTTGCTGCTTACGCCCGGCATAATAACAGACGCCTTTGGGTTCACCTTGCTTCTGCCCGTTTGTCGTCGTACATATCGGCGTTGGCTCAGCGGTTGGGTCCGCCAGCACGTGCGAGTCGAAACTCGCACAAGCAGATCAACCCCCACCGCGCCCGCCGGCGGGCGCATTATCGATTCCTATGTCGTACGTGAGCATGACGAATCGTAGCAAAGTTCCACGGCTGTCCCCAGCCGTGTCGCAGTATCGATGAGTAGATCCCAGCGCCATTGCCAACTGCTTCGACAGCGATGCCCTAGTTCCGTATCCACTCATCTTGCGATCGGTCGCTCCGACACGCGATGTCCCGTTTTCCGATATGAGTGTTGCCCGCAATAACCCGATTTCAGGCGTTCCCCGACTAGAGAATCCGGAAGTCAGTCACTTCCACGACCATTAATTTCGCATCGATCACGAAGAACGCACGCAAAGGTTCTTCATCGATGTAGTATAGCCCTTCTGATAAGAAAGTGCCTTGAACGACTGGATCATTTTCCAGTTTCCGTCGAATGCTATCCACTGCATTCAAAACCGATACCGCAGAACCGACGGCGCCGGCGATACGGAGCAATTCTGCAGCGGCATCCAAAGAAAATAGTACATCGTATATCACCCAATGGCTCCACCCTGTACTTTTGAAACCACTTGCGCCCAAGTGAGCCGCTTTCCATCGCGACTCGCCCGGCTCCTGGCCCGTTGGATTTCCGATTCAGTCGGAGGTCTTCGCACAATGCCAATGGTGTGTCCGCGCGCATCAACCAATTCGATTGGCCCTTCGCTTTCACGTATCTTTGCCGCAACGTCGTCAGCTACTGCTACTCGTGTCATAGGTTTGCTCCTTAACGTTCTTCCTATTCTACCGCCAAACCAAGCAATTGGCCATTCCGGTTGTACGTATTCGAAGATTCGAGCAACGGAGGTTGCTCCAATGTCGGTCGAGTACGAGGTGGGGTACGAGCACAATTTCAGTGCTGAACCTTGACGGCCAAGGGCCGCTGTGTAACATTACAAGTCGTGCCTTGTCCACAACCCGCTGCCTGGACTGGATGCCTCTCTTATCATGATGAACCACAAAACGCGAACACCGTTGCTGGTTGTTGCGACCGCTTTTATGTTCTTCGTCGCCCGGCCAGCGGCGTCGCTTGAGCCCACCCCTCAGCAACAGATGTGGCTCGAAATGGTCAACCGCTTTCGTGCGAGCCCTTCCGCTGAGCTCGATATACTCGCCAACTACACGCAACCCAATGGCACGTCTTTCGCCAATCCTTCGTCGGATGATCCTGATGTCGCTAGTGCCCTGAGCTTCTTCAACGTCGACGCGGCTTTACTTCGCAATCAATTCAATGCCCTCTCTCCCGCACCTCCGTTGGCCTGGAGCACCTACCTTGAAGATTCCGCTCGATACTACTCGAACGTCATCATCTCCAACGACAAGCAAGATCATTTCCTGGATGGCCTTGGCCTTTTCGATCGTGTCACACAAAACAGCGACTACGACTTCACCGGTGGTGGGAGCGTCGGCGAGAACATCTATGCCTTTACGGATAGTCCATTCCAGGGCCACGCTGGGTTTGTCATCGACTGGGGGTTCGCCGCTGGTGGCATTCAAAACCCTCCGGGACATAGGAATAGCCTATTGAATCCGGTTTTCCGCGAAATCGGTATCTCCATCGTTCCCGAATCGAACTCGTCCACTGAGGTCGGGCCATTTGTTGTGACACAACATCTCGCGGTTGACTTCGCCGACGGTCCCTTTCTTACCGGTGTTGTCTTCGACGATGCGGTCGTTGCTGATGATTTTTATTCTGTCGGCGAAGGTATCGGTGGACTGAGTGTTGATGTTCTCCAAGCCGGTACCACAAACGTCGTTGCTTCCACCACTACATACGCCTCCGGTGGCTTCGACGTGGACGTCGGTACCGGCCTTTTCGACGTCAGGATTCACGGAAGTAGTTACGACAAGTTGTTTACAGATCTAAACTTTAGCAATGGCGAAAACCAAAAGCTCGATTGGATCGCCTCCACTACCACGGAACTGCTCGGCGACTACAACGCCAATGGCACCGTAGACGCCGCCGACTATACCGTGTGGAAGGACAACTTCGGTTCGACTTCGGCACTTGATCCGGACGGAAACAACAACGGTGTCGTCGACGCGGCGGATTACACGATTTGGAAGGACAACTTCGGGAACACGCAAACGGCCGTTGCAACACACGCGGTTCCCGAACCGGCGACGCTAGCATCACTCGTCGCGATGATCGCGGCCGTGCAAATGCTCCGTGGCAAGCGCGAACTGTGAAGTGTCCACACGGCCAATTCGCGACGGATGTCGACCCGCAGGCTGTTGGCTTACGAGCAGGCCGAGGTACCGAGCCAGAGCATGGAATGGAATATAGGCTCACTGGTTTTTTCTGCGGGTCGCAGGGCCAGCTGCACTGGCGACGGCACGTAAGATCGCCCACCAATGTGGCTCGGGGACCGTATGCACTTCCACGATCGACAGACCGAAATTGTCTTTCCAAATCGTGTAATCGGCGGCGTCGACGACACCGTTTTCGTTGCCGTCGGCACGCAGGTTGTCAACGGACCCAAAACTGTCTTTCCAGATCGTGTAGTCGGCGGC
>JAGQPD010000658.1 GCA_020426865.1 Planctomycetales bacterium | reverse complement strand
CACTGGAACGGCTGACAAGTGCACGTGGTGCTACCACCGCGTGATGCGTGACGAACAACCGGCCTGTGTCGAAGCGTGTCCGACGGGGGCCCGGATCTTTGGCAGGCTGGACGATCCCGATAGCGAAATCAGCAAACAGATCGCCAAACTTCCCACACAAGTATTGAAAAAGCATTTGGGGACTCGTCCTCTAACGTACTACTTGAATCTGCCCGAGGAGGTGACCTGATGGCTGAAACATCGTACGTGTTTCCCAACGACGCGAACGTCACCTGGAGCATCCTGATTGTGCTTTACCCGTATGTCACGGGACTGGTGGCGGGAGCGTTTGTCGTTTCGTCGCTGTACCATGTGTTTCGACAGGAAGTGCTCAAACCGGTGGCCCCCTTGTCGCTGGTGACGGCGTTGTGTTTTTGTGCCTTCGCGACCCTCCCCCTGCTCTTGCATCTGCATCATCCCGAACGAGCATTCAACGTGATGTTTACTCCCAGTCCGACGTCAGCGATGGCGGGATTTGGTTTCATCTACTCGTTCTATATGTTGCTATTACTGATCGAAGTATGGCTGGTATTCCGGCCGGAGATTGTGGCACGGGCAAATTCCCATCGCGGCAAGTTGGGATTGCTGTATCGAGTACTCAGCCTTGGCGTGTATGAAATAACCGATGGCGCCCGAGCGATCGACAACCGTTTGATCCGCTTCCTGGCGATACTCGGGATACCCGCGGCGTGCGTGTTGCACGGCTATGTCGGCTTCTTGTTCGGCGCCGTGAAGGCAAACCCATGGTGGTCGACGGCACTGATGCCGGTAATCTTCCTGGTTTCCGCTATCGTATCAGGCATTGCCATCTTGATCGTACTCTACCTGGTTGTTTCCTGGTGGCGGGGTGTCCCGGCCGACGGCGCATGTGTCCGTGCGCTGTCACTTTACCTTTGGGGGGCGCTAGTGCTGGCCGTCTCGCTGGAGATCCTGGAACTCGTCCACATGGGATACGAATCGAGCGAAGAGTGGCACGTCCTGCGTAGTTTGCTGACCGAACACCTCCGTTTTTCCTACGGTGTGGTCCAACTGCTCATCGGTTCGGTCGTCCCCTTCTTGTTGCTCCTCATTGCCACTCGCCCGTGGATGAATCAGCGGTTGATGATGTGGCTGAGCGGTTTTTCGGCTGCCTTGGTACTGATCCAGGTATTTGCGATGCGCTGGAACGTGGTGGTTGGTGGTCAGATCTTTTCGAAAAGCTTTCGGGGGTTTGTCGACTATCCGATAACGATTGGCGGTCGCGAGGGGGTAATTGTCGCCATTGTCATTACCACCCTCCCCTTCGTGGCGCTTTGGATCGCCGGAAAGCTGCTCCCCATTTGGCAGGCCAAACAAGCGTGATTGTAGCTCGGAGGCCCGGCGTGGTGGCAGGGAGTCTACGCACGTGGCGGCCTCGATTGGCGCGAGCCGCTGCGGCCACAACAACAACAACAACAACAACAACAACAACAACAACAACAACGCCCCAGCGTCCCAGCGTCCCGTTATCCGATTTCATTCGACGCCCGATTTTCCAAAGTCCCAAGCGATGAGGACGAACGAATATGTGGCTATGTGGCCGGGACACGTGAGATAGCGAATCATCCGGCGAAACTGTTGATGAAGTGCCGCGTCATGGGCCGCCTGGGGATCGTCGACCACACTTGACTCGATCGGCAATCTGTAACAGCAACAATTTACGGTGAGGGCGGATGTTGCCGGTTTACGGTGATAGAACCGACGACGCCTCACACAAATGGCTTATCCGGATGTTGGCGGGGTAGCATCGGTGGAATGGTTGAATTGCAGCATCTTGTTTGGCACAATGGGGGTGCAGCCGGGACCGAGAGGAATTCAGCCACCGATATTCAGTTGGAACTCATGATGCTGAACCAACGGCAAAGTATGTTGTTGATCGCCATGGCCTTGCTGGGTGTTGCTGGGTTGATGACATTTCTGTTGATGCGAAGTCGGGGCCCATCGGCGGAAGCGTTGGCGGAGTTGGCGTTGACGGCGCCCTCGATGCAGGAGCGCCAAGCCGCTGCCGCCAAACTGACCGATTTGGGTGCGTCCGCGCTGCCGCAAATGCGGCAGGTGTTTGAGCAATCGGACGCGCCCGAAGTGCGAGGAATTTGTGTGGAAGGTTTGGGGCGGAATTGGGACTACGAGAGTTTGGATGCGATCATTAGCGCGATGGAAGATCCGTCGCCTGACCTGCGGGGACGTGCTGGCTTGATCGCAGGGCGAATGACAGGCCGCGATCGTCCGTTTTTTGCTCACGGACCTGAAGCCGAACGCCGCGTAATCATCGAGCACGTCCGGCAGGACTGGGAAGAGATTCGTAAATCGCCCTATTCCGGCGATCTAAAGCGGAGGTTAAAGGAGAGCCATGCTCAGCGATAATGTTCACTCGGCAAATCAAGGCCGGTCATTGCTCTGGCATAAGGGAGGCAAGACGTCGCGGGCGTTTACGCTCGTGGAATTACTCGTAGTGATTGCCATTATCGGACTGCTGGTGGCGTTATTGCTGCCGGCAGTCAGCATGGCGAGGGAAGCGGCTCGCCGCACACAGTGCCAGAACAATTTGCACAATCTTGGCATCGCGTATCATAACCTGAAGGCCGCTAAGGTGAAGGAAAAGCGATTTCTCAATGTGCCGGGTTGGGTGTATCAATGGCGTGACTATCTGGAAGAGAACGACGCGATCTATATTTGCCCCAACGATCGTGATCCTAGTTCGGGAGGCTTGCCCGGCGTGGCGATCGCTGTCAATCCCAATAATCCGTCACATCGCGACCACCATGACATCCCGTTGGATCCGGAGAACTCCCATTGCCGCAGCAGTGCGTGGGTCGAGGGAAAATACGCTAGTCAAGTGGCACAGGGCGCCTATGGATTGGAGTTCGAAGACATATTGGTCGGGGCTGATTGGGACTTTGACGACCTGCGTGTCCTCGTCGAACCGTTAGATGGCGGTAAGTACCGGGTAACCGCGGTCAGTAAAAACGCTGGATACAGCTTTGGCCTGCGCGGACCAGATGGCGAACTGATCAAAAACCCATTCCATCCCACTACGTCAGCCGTTGTTCAAGGCGGTGGACGCACGAGCTACGGAGTCAATCAAAAAGGCAATTACTTCACCACCGGTGATTCGAACAAGATTCTACTTGTTGAGTATCGCAAGGTTGTCGCAGGCGTCGTGGGAGAAGACGCCAAGGATCTTTGGCCCGAGCAGATGGCGGCGCGACACACCGATCTGTTGAATGTGTTATATGAAGATGGACATGTTGCCACGGAAACTCCGGAAGATATCGACCCGCGTGTGAAACAACTGCACGATCAGTTCTGGCGGCCCTATAAATTAAATGAGAGTATCACGCCACGGCGCTAATCGCGCGGTGGGCGGTCCCGCCACCACGAAGCAAGTATCGAACCAGAGATATTCATCCACGGTCCGAAGATCGTCGGCGCCAGGGCCGCGTCGGTGCTGTGCATGACGTTCATAGCCAGGCCCGACGCCATTCTGCAGACCGATTTCAATCGCCACGGTCCGGCGGTCCGATTCGTCCAGGCCCAGCAACCAGGCACCGCAGTACCCCGGTAGGTAGCCGAATCCGTTGTGCAAGATCGACGCAAGAATCAATGCTATCCCAACACTCAGTAGCTGGTCGCGTGAGAGTGACGTGATGATGGCGATGATCAAACAGATTGCCGACATGGCGAAAATCGACAATAGTCGATCCAACCACGGGCCGCGCAGTCGCATGGCGGTCAGGATACGGCCGGCGATCAAACCTCCAACAATCGGTAAGATAACCATCGTTAAGATACCCCACATTTCGGGGCACCCAGGAAACACTTCCTGAAGCCTGTCACTAGATCGCGGTCCCTCCTGGATGCCAAAGTTGGAGATTGCCAAGTCCAATTGCGCATTGCACGCATGTCCTACCGGCGAAACATCGCCCGGACCGTGCCAGGCCGAACGGACTGCGAAATGTTCGGCCAACGTGGCCAGCTTGCGCGCGGGCGTAAGACCACCAATTTGCGAAAGATGGACGCGAATGAAATCGATCAATCGGTTGCTGATCAGTTCGACCCATTCATCGGGATTGTTGAACAGCTCGCCTATCGCGGTCGGACAGGACGTCTGCTGTCGCATCGTCGTGAAATATCCATTTTTCTCCGGTGCAAGTGGATCTTCAATAAAGAAGGGATGATATTGTTCGAGATCCTCGATGTTGTCAGCTGACCGGCCGCGAGCGAAGGGATCGAGATAGCTGTTGACCGCTTCGACAACCGCCAGCGGGCGCTGGTTGAAGGTCGCGCAACCCAGTCCGTAGAGCTCGGGTTCGTCTGTTTCTACTTTGTCGACGACGAGTCGAATTCCGTCCGGTGCCGTTGTAATCGCGCGGACTTTGCGAATCTTGACCGGTGGCAGACCGTCGCAACTGGACAAGGGTGGATGGTCCTCCTGCTGTGCCAGCCCGCGGGTCGTCAGGAAGATGCCCGCTCCACCTACCGCCAGTGCCTGTCGGCGTGAACAACTGTCGTACTAAATCGATGCCATTCTGGTGTCCCAACTGAGACGCCTTACTGTCCCTATATAACCTGAGTGTATCTGACAAGCGACCACCATAAGCTCGCACAATCACCGTGTCAAGAAACCCGCAGTTGGCAAGAGCCGCTATTGAGCGAAAGCGTCTGATTGCTGCGGGGACAGTCGCGAGTATTAGAAATCGCCCTGCTTCTTTTGCCGTTTCGCCGACATCACCGACTTGTAAAACTGTCCTTGCTTGCGGGATTCGTATCGGCGCTGGCGCAGCGACTTGGCGTTGTGGGCCTGTTCGGAAATCAACTTCAGGTAACTGCGAAATCGGCGATCGTCGAGCGTTCCCGATTCCACTGCGGCTTGCACGGCACATCCAGGTTCGGATTGGTGACTGCAGTCCGCAAAGCGACAGGCTTGAGCGAGCAAAAGCACGTCGTCAAAAACCTCCGCAATGCCACTTTCACAGTCCGATAGCTGTAACTCACGCATCCCCGGCGTGTCCATCAACAGCCCACCCGCCGTGAGGCGATGGAGCCAACGGGCGGTCGTGGTATGTCGACCTTTTGAATCATCTTGGCGAACCTCCTGCGTTGCCAACGCCGGCGCACCCAGGCTCATCGCCAACGTCGACTTGCCAACCCCCGATGACCCTACTAGCGCCACAGTCTGCCCCACCCCACACCATTCGGCCAACACCGCCGCTTGCTCAGGCTCGCGGGCATCTACCGCTTCAACAATCACATCGCGTTTTAACGCTGTCACTTCATGTCGCAACTGTGCGACATCAGCGGCCAGGTCGGCCTTCGTAAGAACGACTACCGGCTGCACATCGGCGTCAGCGGCAAGGGACAAATAGCGTTCCAGCCGCGACGGATTGAAGTCGTGGTCGCACGAACTGACAATGAATAACGTATCGAGATTCGCCGCGATCAGCTGCCATTGAGGTCGATCGCCCGCAGATTTCCGGGCAACGATCGATTGACGTTCCAACCTGCGGACCGCACGATGCGTCGGCGCGTCCAGCAGCACCCAGTCGCCGACAGCCAGTTCGCCACATGCCTCTGTCAAGGAGATCGGAACACAAAACTCCTCAGCCGCTTCGAGGCAGAGCACCCGGCTGCCGAAATGTGCGCCAACTCGCACCGTCAGCAATTGACGTTGCAGTAATTGCCCTTCTTCGTCGGACGTCAGTTGCTGTTGGAAACATGACTTCCAACCAAGTTCTCGAAGCTGCTGAGAATTCATCGACATCGTTGATCGCTTTGCAATCAATCCCCGTAATAAAAGTTGCCCCTAACCGCGGGGCGTCCGGCAACACTGCAGACCCACGACGCGATCCCGAGGTTCGCGCTCCATCGGCAAAAAGCCCACACGCTCGCCGAGAACTGGCATATTGACACTTCTCCCAGCACGAGTACGCTGCTTGCAGGTGAGGAACTTAGGATCTATTGAAGCTCGGGTTTGTACTAAATCCCAGTTTTTCATTGTATTGCGGGTTTCCATTGTATCCCGTGGACTGGCAACCCAATCATTCAATTCGCGTCGGACCAATGAGGGGCAATTAGACACCCATGAAATTTGGAATTCATTCGCTGCTATTTACCGAGACATTTGTCGATAGGGACTTGGCCCTGTTGGACAAGTGCAAACAACTGGGGTTTGATGCTGTAGAGATCATTCCATTCGACCCGGATCGATTCCCGGCGGCGAAGGTGCGCCAGGCGGCACGTGACCTGGGTTTGACCATCAATACCGGGTACGGCATGCCCCCCGAATACAATCCGATATCTCCCGACCCCAAGGTCCGCCGGGCGGGGATTCAGTTTTCGAAGCGACTGATTGATTTGAGCAATGAGGCTGGCGCCGACGTGTTTGGTGGCGCCATCTATTGCGGTTGGGGATACCTCTCGGGTCGCATGCGAACCGACGGCGAATGGAAGTGGGGCGTGGACGCTTATCGAGAAATCGCGGAGTACACAAAAAAGAACTCGGACCTTATCTTGGGCATTGAGCCGTTGAACCGATTCGAATCGCATTTTATTAATGTTGCCGAGGATGCTGTGAAATTCATCAAGGAAGTTGGCTTCGACAACGTGAAGGTGCACCTGGACACCTTTCACATGATCCGCGAGGAGAACGATCTCGTTCAGGCGGTACTCAACACGGGCGATCTGGTAGGCTATGTCCATGCTTGCGAAAATCAGCGAGGAATCCCCGGAACCGGCATGGTCCCCTGGCGTGCGTTTTTTCAGGCGCTCAAGACTGTTGGTTACGACGGTTGTGTCACCATCGAGTCCTTTGATCCAAATATGGCACGCATTGCGAAGCTCTGTTGTATCTGGCGCAAATTTGCCGACAGCCCGGAACAGCTCGCCATTGAAGGATTGCAGAATCTGAAGCAGGTGTACAAGGAAGTCTGCGCGGCTTGATCGCACCGAAGTTACACGGCTGTCCCAGCCGTCT
>JAGQPD010000657.1 GCA_020426865.1 Planctomycetales bacterium | reverse complement strand
TGAATCTCCTTGGCCAATTCGTCGGTCGACAACTGGAAATTCCCCGGCATCGAGGCGATCGGACGCCGCTGGCCAGAGCCTTCGCAAACAAACAATGGCAGAATGAAATTGGAAGGCGTCAATCGCGTCTCGCGGACCAATTCGCGCACTGCCGGATGATATCGCAGCCGCCGCATTCGGGTAGTGGGAAAATTAGAGCCACTCATTAAGTTCGATACCTAAACCAAAGAGTCGTGGGTGCTGTACGGGGAGTGTCGAAGGCGGACAGCGCATTGCTTTCCGCGCTCCGTTCGTTCGAGCCATCGTACCACAAGTCGGTTTTGTCGCGCGGGCGTGGAGGGATAGGTCGGGCTGGTTTCGAAAGATCGCCGGCACGGGACGTTGGCACGAGGAACGATCGCCCCAACGATTGCCAGGAGTTGGTTACGTTCCCGCAATCTTTCACTGTCGGCGTTGTCGGCAATATTGCAGTGTCGTATGATTCTGCCAATCGTCGATCGTGGACAGCGGCCGCTGCCGGATTCGACGCATGGTAAGGTACTCCGACGTGCGATCCGCTTTGCGTCAATTCATCCTGGTAACCGTATTGGTCGGCTTCATCGTCGTCGAGCCGGTTGCTTCGCTGTTCACCGCTCGCAACGTTGATTTGTCGAGTAGACAAGCCGGTTCGGTCAGCCAGCAAGTGGAATCGACTTGCTGGCATGTGGCGGGACATGCTGTGCGTTGGGCCCGAACCGAGCCGCTGCAACCCGGCGGAAAGCTCCCGACTTTGCCCGACGCTTCATGGGCGATCTACCGGGTCGAAGGTTCCCTCTTTTCTGCCGCCATCGGGCTTCGATCCGGTTTCAGCGGCACATTCCCCGGCCCCACCAAAACGCTCGTAAGTTCGAGCGTTCGGTTGCAAATCTGAGCGTCGGCTGCCGTGCTACGCGGATTGATTTAGCCAGCCAATTTTCGCGTATCCGTTCTATTTCGAAGTCTGCCAGTTTCCCGTCGTGAGTCGCCGCTTATTTGCCGCGTGTGCCGGTTCGTGCTGCGCGGACCACAATCCTAAGCCGACGAAGTTCGCGGGGCCCCGTCTTGGCGTGTGGGCGCGGCGGATTAGATCGCTTGGGGCGTCTCACAATTTTGGAAGTACCTTCTCATTAATTGAATTCTTGCCGATCCACATTCGGCTACCAATATGAAACACAAACACACTCGTGGCAAAACCAACGCCAACTCAACCTCATCCCATGAATCCGCGTCGGAAGTGCCAAGCTCGCGCAATCTGGACCGGGCCCGCCGGTATATTGCCGACCGGCATTATCAACAAGCGATTGATCTATTAAATACCAGCAACCAAGACTCACACGCACGTAACTTGATCGGCGTATGCCTGATGCGAGTGGGCAACTTTGGCGAGGCGGCTCGGGTACTTCGGAAGCTTGTGCTGCAACCTGGAGCAACCTGGATGCGCCGCGACATACCAAATGTCTACAAATCGAATTTCGCCACGGCATTATTGCTAGATGGGCATCCGGCAGGGTGTCTGGAGATGCTGGCCGAGTTGAACGACCCGAGTTCTCCGGCCGGGCAAAGATTACGAGCGGCCATT
>JAGQPD010000656.1 GCA_020426865.1 Planctomycetales bacterium | reverse complement strand
GTTAGCGAGAGTGTTATCGGAAAATGGGTCCTGTCTGGACGGCTCGGTGGTAGCATGGCGAGGGAGGGGAATCCTAGTTGAACATCGGAGGCTGGCCGAAGGTTGATCCGGTGAAAGTGGTTGAAAAGCGATTGGCGGAGTAGGTGGGCGGCAGGATATTAGCGTTATGTGGAATATGTGATGTGTGGCAGAGTGAAGATGACGTGAAGAGTCTGTCGAGGGACGGCAGTTTCGGTAGAATACGAGGCTTGTTGTAGTACGCGGGGCGGTGCGCGGTTCCGCATAGCGCGCGGTCGAGATTGGGTTTTTTCACAAGAGACGACGTTTCCGTAATGCCTTCCTTCTGGCACATTATTTTGCGGCGGTTATTGTTGGTGAATTTCGTTTGTGGCAGCCTTTTCTGGCTGGTAGGGTGGTATGCGCAGCGTTGGTATACCGACGAGGTAGCGCAAGCGGAGCTGCAACGATTGGAGGGTGTGGCGACGGCGCTGCGGGTACCGCTGACGCTGCTGGATCACGAGGACTCGATGGAGCAGATGCGATGGTTAGAGGATGCGGTCCGGGGGACAGACATCCGGGTAACGCTGGTGGCCAGGGACGGCGAGGTCTACTCCGAGAGTGAGGCGCTGGCGGATGCGATGGAGAATCACCAGCGGCGAGCGGAGTTGGTCGAGGCATCGAGGTTGGGGACGGGAACGTCACGTCGGGTCAGTGCAACGCTGGGGATTCCGATGCAGTATTTGGCGGTCACGGTACAGCGCGATGGTCGGGATTGGGGGTATTTGCGTGTGTCGGTACCGCTGCGCGTCCAGGAGCAGCGGGTGGCGCGATTTTGCCGGCGATACTTCATTCTCGCGTTGTCACTGATGGCGCTGGCATCGCTTTCAAGTTGGTGGGGATTGCGTCAAACGGTGGTACCGCTGAGGAAGATCTCGTTGGCGATGCACGACATGGCGGCGGGTAAGTCGGTGGACGATGTTGATATTCCGTGGCGCGCCGAATTGGGGCAGCTGGGGTTGGCTTTCAATCGCATGCGTGAGAAGCAGCAGTCACGAGAGTCGCATACGCGTCACACCGTCGATCGAATGTCAACTGTATTGGCGGGGATGATCGAAGGGGTAATCGCCGTGGATCCCAATGAACGGATTCTGTTTGCCAATCGTGCCGCGGGGAGATTGTTGGGTTTCGTTTCCGAAACGGCTCACGGCAAAGGACTACTCGAAGTGGCCCGAAATCACATGTTGCGTGAAGCGGTTCGGGTGGCGTTGAATTCGCAGAGTCAGCGGGACCACGAGCCGCAGAATTTCGAGATTGTGGCGGGAAGCAAACGCGATCGAACGGTATCGATCAATGTAGCGTGCTTGCCTGGTACGCCGTCTCCAGGGGTTGTGTTGGTGTTTCACGACATCACGGAACTGCGGCGTTTGGAGTATTTGCGGCAGGAGTTTGTTGCAAACGTATCGCACGAATTGAAGACGCCGCTGAGTGCCATCAAGGCGTACGCGGAGACGCTGCGTTCCGGTGCGGTCGATGACCCCAGCGTCAATCGCCAGTTTCTGGCAAACATCGAGACGCAGTCCGACCGTCTGCACGAACTTATCCAGGACATGCTGCAGCTTGCACGCATCGAGTCGGGGGAACAGGCCTTCGACATCACCAGCATTGATATTGGCCAAGCGGTGGAAGACTGTGTGGCTCGGTATCGGGAGCATGCGGCATCGCGATCCATTGAATTGGCGATCGAGGCCGATCAACCGGAGCTGAAAGTACGAGCGGACGACGAAGGCTTGCGACAAATCCTCGACAACCTCGTCGACAATGCTGTAAAGTACACGCCGATGGGAGGACGGGTAGAGTTGAGTTGGGTGGCTGAGCAAGGATTCGCGGTGATCCGGGTGGCCGACAATGGCATTGGGATATCGAAGCCGGATCAGTTGCGAGTATTCGAGCGATTCTTTCGCGTCGACAAGGCGCGATCACGTGAATTGGGGAGCACCGGATTAGGGCTGGCGATTGTCAAGCATCTCGCTCAATCGTTTGGCGGAAGTGTCGCGTTGGCAAGCAAGTTGCGTGAAGGGAGCGAGTTCTTGGTGCGGTTGCCGTTGGCCTAGAGGACGCAAGTCACGCGCGCGTTGCCATTGCGCCAACGGCGCGTCGGAAGGGGAAATGAAAGCGGCGGGTCAACACTTCCTTGTCCCCGCTACGAACGAGGAAAAGGAAGAGGACCGCTATCGTTACCGCGACCAGGACGGAGGCGAACGTGGGCGCGGCGAAAGCGGTTGGCGTCAAAAAACTGCATTCGGTCGACTATACGTTCGGCCGTGCGTGCGTTCGGCCGGTCGTGCGGTGTTGGTGGTTAGGGGCAACCCAACTTGCTGGAGCGGTGGGGTTATCGCAGCGGGTTCGGCGAACCCAGCGAATTGGTGGCTCGTAGCGGATTTGCGTCGGAGGCGTTGTCACCGGCGAGGGCGACTGCCGCATTATTGGCAGCATGACGAACGGGCGGTTGGTCTCCCACGACAATCTCCGCGGCGTTGCTGGTAGCGGCAGCAACGCGACTGGTGGTGCGTCTGGACGAGTGGGGTTGTGGTGCCGCGACGGCGACGGGCGGAACTTCCGGAGCGGTCGGAGGTGGTGCGACCGACGCTTCCTCGTTAGTTGCGGGCAGTTCTGGAACGCTTTTGGGGACTTCCAGTGGACCGTCCATTTCTGGCTGCGGTTCTGAGGTAAGAGGACCTTCATAGACGGGCGTCTCGACGGCTGGCATCGTCATCCCGTTCAGAACGCCAGCGGCCATGGGAGCGGCGGACATGGCACGTGGCGCCTCCGGTGCCACTCGACGTTCATCCCGTTTATCGATCGATTCGTGTCCGGGAGTACCGGCTGGTGCCGGGAATCCAGGGGGTGGTGGTGTGTCACCTTGAGCGGCCGGGTTAGGCCACCGTCGCCATTGCGT
>JAGQPD010000655.1 GCA_020426865.1 Planctomycetales bacterium | reverse complement strand
TGACCTGACCGCCAAAGCCGAAGAGAAGAAACTCGACCCAGTCATTGGTCGTCAGATGGAGATCGAGCGCGTCATTCAAATTCTGGCGCGCCGCACCAAGAACAACCCCGCGCTCATCGGCGAACCCGGTGTCGGCAAGACAGCCATTGCCGAAGGCCTGGCATTACGAATCGTGGAGGGAGACGTTCCTCAGAGCTTGAAGAACAAACGCGTCATCGCGCTGGATATGGGGGCGCTCATCGCCGGCACCAAATTTCGCGGCGAATTCGAAGAACGCCTGAAGGCGGTCCTGCGCGAGGTGGAGAGTGCAGCGGGATCGGTGGTCCTGTTTATTGATGAACTACATACCGTCGTCGGTGCAGGGCGTGCCGAAGGTGGCTCGGATGCCGCAAACCTTTTGAAGCCAGCATTGGCACGTGGCGAATTGCGTTGCATCGGCGCCACGACGCTTGATGAGTACCGCCAATACATCGAAAAAGACGCCGCACTCGAACGGCGTTTTCAGCCGGTCTACATTGGCGAACCCACGGTGGACGATACGATTACGATCCTCCGCGGCTTGAAGCCACGCTACGAAGCCCATCATGGGATTAAGATCAAGGACGCCGCATTGGTGGCTGCCGCCAATCTGTCGCACCGTTACATCGCCGATCGCTTTCTTCCCGATAAGGCTATCGACCTGGTGGACGAAGCCAGCAGCCGATTGGCAATGGAATTGGAAAGCGTTCCCACCGAAATCGACGAGATTCAACGGAAGCTGACCCAACTGGAATTGGCCGCGCGGCAACTGTCCGAAGAGACCGAAGAGAGCGCCGTTGAGCAGCTCGGCGAAATCGAGCAAGAGTCGCATGAACTTCGTCGCCGCCTGGCCAGCCTGCGCGAACAGTGGGAAGCGGAAAAGCTAGGGATGGGTGATGTGCAAAAAGTACGCGAGGAAGCTGCCGCGATCGAACACCAGTTCAAGCAGCTGGATGCCGCCATCAAGGAAAAGCAATCGATGGGACAAGGGGTCCCCGAAGCAGACTACCAACGGCTGTATGAATTGGATGTCAAGCGACGCCAACTGCTGGCGAGAATGGCGGCCGAGGAGGCGGAGGACGAGCGTACCGACGGTTCCCGCGACGGTCATGTCGCCAAAGGCGAACCGAAACGACGCCTATTGCGGCAAGAAGTGACCGAAGACGAAATCGCCGAAGTCGTCAGTGCCTGGACCGGGATCCCCGTTGCCCGGATGGTCGAAACCGAGAAAGCAAAGCTGCTGGTAATGGAAGAACGGTTGCATCAGCGCGTCGTCGGACAAGAAGAGGCGGTGGGCGCCGTATCGAACGCCGTGCGACGAAGCCGCAGCGGACTGCAGGATCCGCAGCGCCCGATCGGTTCGTTCTTGTTCTTAGGACCAACCGGTGTCGGCAAGACCGAACTCTGCAAGGCACTCGCCGAAGTGATGTTCGACGACGAAAACGCCATGGTGCGGCTGGATATGAGCGAATACATGGAGCGGCACACCGTCAGTCGCTTGATCGGCGCTCCCCCAGGTTACGTGGGCTACGAAGAAGGAGGGCGGCTGACCGAGGCCGTTCGGCGCCGACCGTATTGCGTGATCTTGCTGGACGAAATCGAAAAAGCACACAACGACGTATTCAATGTGCTGCTCCAGGTTTTGGACGATGGCCGCTTAACCGATAGTCAGGGACACACCGTTGACTTTACGAATACCATCGTCGTCATGACCAGCAACATCGGCAGCAGTTCCATCCAAAGGATTACGGAAGATGGAGGAACGCAAGATGAGATCCGCGCGGCGGTCCAAGATGCGTTGCAAGGACGGTTCTTGCCGGAGTTCTTGAATCGCATTGACGATACGATCATCTTCCATCCGCTGGAGCGTAACCAGATCCGCAAGATCGTCGACCTGCAGATCCAGCGGCTGGAAAAACTTTTGGCGACACACGGACTTGGTTTGGTGGTCACCGACGCGGCCCGGCAAAAAATTGCCGTCGAGGGATACGATCCGACCTACGGCGCGAGGCCGTTGAAGCGAGTCATCCAGCAGCGACTGCAAAATCCGTTGGCGACGGAGTTATTGAAAGGTGAATTCCCTCCGGGGACCGTCGTGGAAATCGACTGTCCCAATGGAGAATTTACTTTTGGCCGGGCCGCCCGCGGGTCGGGAAGCAGCCGCGTCACGACCGAATCCGTGACGTAGCTGCCAGGAGAACATCCGGGCCGTTGGAAGAACGCTGCCGAGCGGACGCTGTGAACCTCGGCCGAGAGGCCTAGGCTCGTTCTTCGAGTGCCAATCGCTCGATAATGGCCGGGGCGCCTGGGGTCAATTCCCGAAGCTTGGTCGCGATGTGTTGTTTTTCAGACACGCTCGCCTTGGAGACCTTCCGTAGGACGACCTTCATTTTCTTCTTACGATGCCGTCGACGACGAATTTCACGCTGGCGTTCGCTACCTGCCACGGGAATGCTCCTACTTGGTCTTGTGGGACGGGTGAAGACGATCCCAGGATCGTATCAGTGGCGGTGACGTGCGTCAATCCACACTGGGCGACTCAGCCTGCGAAACGCCCCCATCTTAGTCAGGCTCTTCACTTTTCGACGTGTGGTCGTGTACGATGAGCCAACGGCCGTCGATCAGACGAAAATTGAGGGTAAAGTTGCCATGCGGTTCGTCGTCGCGTTCGGTCAATCGCCACTGTCCAAGTACCATCGCGGCTTCCGTTCCCAACGGCGTTATTTCTAGCTCTCCAAATGTCAGCTTCCCCATCTCGCGTGCGGACGGATAGCGCTGCCGATATCGCTCGAGTGTCAATTGCCACGAACGAGTCGTCTTGCCACCGGAACTAAAGGTCAATTCATCTGATTTCCAATAATACTCCATGAATTGGTCGATATCCCCCGCGTTCCACGCATCCTGTTGTGCACGCAAGACATCCGCAATGGCCGATATTACTGCTGCGCCCTCACGGCTGTCGTCGCCAAGTTCTTCCGGCGCAAGCTGCAAGTTCCCGTCATTACCCGCGTTCTGTGCCTCGGCCTGGATCTTCAGCTGCTCCGCGACCATCGCCGCTCGGCTGCTCTCCAATTGCACCAACTTCCGTGACCACAGATGCCGTTGCCAAAGAAAATATGCCGCACCGGCCGTCATCATCAACATGACGGCGACCGTTGCTAAGACAATCGTCTGTCCGTAGCTTTCCGCTCCGCGAGATTGAGACATTTGAAGCTACCTCCGTAGATAAGTACCGACGTGGCCGTCGCACGATATTGTAACGAGCGGTCGCTCATGGATCGAGAAGGACTATCTACAGATCCATCGACACAGCGATTTGTCCTTGTCGAATCGCGTTGGCTCGAAGCGATTCGAAATGGCCCGTGGGATCGTTGAAATACGATCGCGGCATCTGGCCATAATAGTCGAGACTGTCAAAGACGGTGTCCCACCCTGCCCTCTCCGCGAAATCGAAGGCCCTCAGGCCCTTTTCGATACGTTCTTCGGTGCGTCCAAAGTCATGAAAAAGAAAGTAACGAAAACGAGGAAAGTACGTGAATCGCACGACCGGGTGAAGGCACAGCCACCGCATGATGGGGCAGTCGAACTCCGCAATTGCCTGTTGCACGCCCGGAGCAACCGTAACCTCTTGTTCGCAACGAAACGAGTTTTCGAAGACCTGTTTCTTTTCACTGCCGGAGATCGGCTTTCCCGACGTCCGAGCGTGGTGGACGCGATCGAGTGCATCGAGCAGGTTGCTGGGAATGATCGCGTCGGCGTGAGGTTCTTTACCAAACCGTTTGACGAAATGATAGTTGGCATAGGTATCGATGCAAACTTGCCGATTCACGCGGCGAAAACCTTCGGCAAATTCACGCAAGATTCCCAGCCGGTAGGCTTTTTCTTGGCGGTTGTAGAAATAACGCTTCGCAACGAAACGTCCCAGCGAACCACCCGATTCGAAATAGGCCAACCCCCAAAGCGCCCCGTGTGCCGCGATCAAGGAAAAAGCATGATTGCATCCGGAGTCAAAATACAAATGCGTGAGGATTGCCACGCGGCGGGGAATCTCCAACAGATCGCCTGCCAGCACCTCGCCTTGGGCCTTGAGCTTGTCGTATTCCGCCTTCAGGTCGATTGACATGGTTCCACTGTGCTCGCGATAATCTCTTCGGGCCCACTGACACGGTGATCATCAACCGCCAACCGACGGTAAGATTAACCGGTAACAGGGCCAGTATGACCGCAGTTTAACGCCCGATCAACATAGGAAAAATGTCCCAATACGCAGCCACCATTACCTGGCATCGCGACGACCAGGCATTTCTCGACAACAAGTATAGCCGCGGTCATACGTGGGAATTCGACGGACAGGTCACGGTACCGGCATCGTCATCGCCTCATGTCGTCCCCCTGCCGATGTCGGTCGAGCGTGCGGTAGATCCCGAAGAGGCATTTGTTGCAGCGATTTCGAGCTGTCACATGCTATGGTTTCTATCGCTGGCAGCCAAGCGAAAACTGATTGTCGATTCCTATCGTGACGAGGCGATCGGGGTGATGGAAAAGAACGCCGACGGTCAACTCGCCGTGACTCGAGTCACTCTTCGGCCGAAAGTGGTATTCGCTGCCGAAACGCCCGCCACCAATGACCTGCTGACGCATCTTCATCACCAATCGCACGAGCTCTGTTTCATTGCCAACTCGGTGAAAACGATCATTACGGTGCAGCCGTCAGAATCATGAAGTAGTCGAAGGCGGCGTCGAGGACGTCGTTGACTTGATTTCTTCGGAGATCAGTGAGGCTGTCCTGGCCAAGATGCACCACAAGCGG
>JAGQPD010000654.1 GCA_020426865.1 Planctomycetales bacterium | reverse complement strand
GAGGAGATGTGGCCGCGGTACGGTTCCTTTCCGGGATTTCATCCGATGGTGGAACTTTCGTTGTCGTACCATCATCCTGTTGTTGGCAGCAATGGCCAGCGGCAGGCGATGTTTCTGGAAAATGTCACAGGATTTGCCGGACGTATCTTGCGAAACTTCGATTTGCAAGAGAGCGATGCGGCGTTGGTCATTAGTTCCAGCGGCTGCAATACCGTACCGATCGAGATGGCCGAGGGGTTTTCCGAACGAGGGATCTTTGTGGCGGCACTAGTCAGTCTCAAGCATTGTGAGGCCAGCCACAGCAAACGCGACGACGGACGGAAGCTGACGAGTTTTGCCGATGTCGTGCTCGATACCGGAGCGCCCGTGGGCGATTCGATGGTTACGATCGACGGTCTGCGTGAACCGGTATCGCCGGGGTCGACGGTGGGCGGATGCTTGGTGATCAACGCCATTAAAGCATTGGTTGCGGAACGACTGGTGCAAGCCGGCCAGCCGCCCCGGGTATTGGCGGCGGCGAATGTTGTCGGGGCCGAGCGTGCGGGGGAGTTGTTCGAGTCGGCATATGATGAATATGGTCGTCGGATGTCGAAACTGTACGCGAACCTGGGCCTATGATTAGCGTGAGCCACTGTTCGTCGTTTTCGTGCGGTAATCGAAGGTGATGTCTCGATTGGTGAAGGAATTGAAAGACCATGCAAGAATGCCCGTTGCGGACCTCGGTGATAGGAAGCTGGCCCTTTCCAGGGTGGCTAGAATTTGCCTCGCAACATTTAGATCAATTTGGCGCGTCGGATGTGGCGGAGATGCAGGAAGACGCCGTGGTAGCCGCGGTTCACGATCAAGTGGCCACCGGGCTAGATGTCGTCACCGACGGCGAACAGACCCGCTTGGATTTCAACTTGTCGTTCTATGGCTACTTGGAAGGCATTGACCTGGAATCCGCTCCGCCTCGCCGTTGGGGGCCGCCCGCGCACGACCAGCGAGGCAAGCACCGGATCGTTGGTCGATTCAATGCGCATCGTGGTTTGGGGGCGGTGGATGAATATCGGAGACTTAGCCGAATTGCAGCGGTAACGGTACCGGCAGGGACAACGCTAAAGGCGAGCATACCAGGTCCATTTACTTTGTCCGGACGCTTGGAACCTAACGATCAGTATCCCGATCGGTACGCGATCACGGAAGCGTTGTTGCCGATCGTGCGCGCCGAGCTGACTCAATTGGTAGAAGCTGGTTGTCGCGAAGTGTGCATCGACGAACCGTCGATGAGTTGTTACGCTCACAAGGAAGATACGCGGCGATTTGTTGATTTGTTCAATCGTACGATCGAGCCGATAGTCGGTCGGACTCGGATTTGCATGCACATGTGCTTCGGCAATTATAAGGGGCGCAGTATTGGCAGCAAGCGGCCGGAGTGCATGTTTCCTGATTTTTTGGATCTGAAAGTGGATGAGATGCATTTGGAGATGGCGACGCTCAATTTTCAACCTTTACATTTGGTCCAGCAGGTTGTCGAAGCTGGCATTGACGCTGCCGTGGGGATCGTGGACGTGAAAAGTTACTATATTGAAACGGTTGAAGAGATCGCCCACCGTGTGCGACAGTGTTTGAAATTCGCGGCGCCGGAACAATTGGTGTTTGCGCCCGACTGTGGCCTCAGTCAGACTGCCCGATGGGCCGCCCGTCAGAAAGTCGCCAATATGGTCGAAGGGGTTCGCACGGTCCGGCGCGAATTGGGTATTGACCCATGATCGTTCCTGTCTTGAAAGACGAGGCACTATTGGCCGACATCCGTGATACCGATCCGGGCAACGGAGTAGCGTTGTGGTGGCTCGGACAAAGCGGCTTTTTGATGAAGAGTCACGTTGGAACGGTTCTGTTCGATCCCTATTTATCGGATTCGCTGACGCACAAATATGCCGCAACCGACAAACCGCATGTCCGGATGACGGAATTGGCGCTTGCACCAGGTTCATTGACGGGTATCGACGTTGTCACTTCGTCGCACAACCACACCGATCATCTGGATGCCGAAACGTTGCTTCCCGTCTTTTCCGCGAATCCAGGCGTTGCATTTGTGATTCCCGAAGCAAATCGAGCGTTTGTGGCGGAGCGGTTGGGTTGTGAAGCCACGTGGCCCATAGGAATGGCGGATGGGGAGCAGCGAACCATCAGGAACATGACCGTACACGGCGTGCCGGCGGCGCATGACGAGGTTGAACGAGATGAAGAGGGACGTCCCAAATACATGGGCTACGTCGTCGATGTTGGTGGGATCACGATCTATCATTCCGGTGACACTCGGTATTTTCCCGAGATGACCGACATGCTGAAACGTTTCCACATCGACATTGCGTTGTTGCCGATTAACGGACATCGTCCGGAACGTCGGGTTGCGGGAAATCTGTTTGGTGACGAGGCTGCCCGATTGGCGAAGGACATCGGCGCGGGGATCG
>JAGQPD010000653.1 GCA_020426865.1 Planctomycetales bacterium | reverse complement strand
TCCCGGTGGCCAATGGGACCTCAGTTCCGCTACTGCTACTGACCATTGGAATCCTGGGATTGGCCAGCATGGGACGGTCGACGTCGTGGCTGCAAGTGGCAGTTCGAGCCGTAGTGACGGGAGTTGTCATTGTCGCATGTGTCCTGTTAGTGACACGGATGGGCGGAGTCTTCGCCCGGGGGGCCGACTACGGTCGCGATGGTTTTCATCTGTCGATCACCAGTTACGGAATAAAGAACTATCTGGTATTCATTGCAGGATACCTGTTGTTGATGGCCCCAGTCGGAGTCGTCGGTGTGTGGCTGGCGATTCGGCAGGTGTGGATGCGACGCTGGCGATTGTTCGAGCTCGACCATGGGATGCTCGTGACACTGGCCGCCTGCCTCGTGTTGTATCCATTGCCACTGCTATTGTCACTGCAGCGGTCCGTCTGGAATGACTTCAGCAAATTCAATTACTTTGGTGTTTTGGCGTCTTGGATCTTGATCGGTTGGTGTTGGGATCGTGCAACGCGTTCGATTCTGAAGGTCGGCTGGGGACGAGCGTTCGCGGTGGCACTTCTGGTGCTGGTGTGCAGCGAGACGGGGTTGAATTGGATGCATGGCGTATGGGACGATGAGCAGCAGCAGTATCTTGCGTCGGTCGATGCGCGAAGCGAACTTCGGCAAACGCTCATTCGCGACATCCCCATTGACGCTCAGGTGGTGTTAGTTACCAAGCGATTGGACGGATATTACGAATGGAGCGAAGGGGATTTTCCGCGATTGTACCGATTTCTGCGCGACAATTATGGCGATTTTACGACGTCGATCAAGGAATCGGGGGCGTCGGTGCCGAACTACTTCAGTTTTACGTTAAGTTACAATCCCGCTCGTGAACGACAGTTATGGGAGGTGCTTGACGGACTGCATCGGGGGCGTCCCGAAAAACTCGGTGACTGGAATATTGCATACGTTCTCTTCAATGTGGGGGATGCGCCCCAATACGTTGAAGCGTTGCTGCGTTCGGGAAAACTCCAAGTGGTGGCCGAGTCGTCAAGCGAGGGATGGCAATTGTGTCGGGTCGAGCGATGTAAATCAGAAATGCCGACGGCCGACCAGAAAGACCGCGGTGTGTCGCCACAGTTGGTGGGAGGATTGCCATGACAGCCCTAAAGACGGAAGCTGAACCGCGATCGTACGCGCAATACGCGGAAATGGCGTACACTCGGCTGCAGGGCGTCGTGTATTGGCTCTCGTTGTTGCTGCTGGCTCACGTATGTCGTTCCGCTCTATTTAAACGCAAACGCGATCCATCGGCTTTCGACACGGTCGACGATTCGGCATTGGTGGTGATCATCATCGTGTTCGCCGTTGGGTTGACAATTATGACGCACCCGGCGGGTGGCGCCACATTGCGACGATTGTTTCGTGGGACACTGACCGGTCTGGTCGCATACTATGGCTTTTGCGTGATCAGTAGCCTGTGGTCCAATAGCTTCCTATATTCGGTGTTTCGAGCGGGCGAGATGCTCGTGGTAATCAGTGCCATGGCGATGTTGTTTGCCGTCATTCCGACGCGACATCAGGCATGTAAATTGTTCTTCTGGTTTGCATTCCTGTCGTCACTGATGGGGATGGCGTGGTACATCGGACGATTTGGCCTGAGCTTGAGTCAACTGCACAGCAATGACTTCCCGGCGGCAGCGGGGATTGGAACGGTGTTCTGTTTCGGGATGATGATCGATCGTCCCCAGGGGATCTCACGGTCGTTTGCACTGGTCGGGTGGTTGGGTTTCATGTTGATCCTCGCACTGGGAACCAGTGCGGGGTCGATCGTGGCGGCGACGTTTGGCATGGCGATCGTGCTGGCGGCCGGGAAGAACATTGGACGCTTCACCAGCAACGCCCTCGTGCTGGGAACGTTGATGGGTTTGCTGGCCATGCTGGCCGTAGACGACATCAAACACATGATGTTTCCGGGGAAGTCAGAGGAGCAGATTGTCTCGTTTCACGGCCGGACACGCGTGTGGCGCGAGCACCTTACAGTCTTCATGCAGAATCCGATCATCGGCAAAGGGTTTCCCGTCGGCGAAAAATATGGCTATGAAAAGGAAGGGCGATACACCAACAGCAGCCACAACGGGTTTGTTTCGGTAGCTGTAAACACCGGGTCGGTCGGAATCGCCATCTTCGCCTGCGCGGTAGGCCTGATCGGGTACCGGTCACTTCATGCCCTGTCGCTCGATTTGCCCATGAGTCGTACGGCAATCGGTGTCTTGGTGACGGCGTGCGCCAATAATATGACGTGCCCGCTGATTGGGAGCCATTGGTTCTGGCCCACGTCGGTGTTGATCGCCTTTCTGAGTCTGGCAGCGTTTCACATTTGGGACCCCCAGCGCGCGGAGTATGCATGACGATGGTACCTCGCTTGACTTGGGTATTGCGGTCGTTTTTGGACTATCGTATCCCCGTGTTCGCGCATCTCGATCAGTTGGTCAACAGCCAACTGCATGTCGTGTTTCCCCAAGGGCAAACGCCGGAGCGTTGCCGGAAGATGTTGCGAGACGTGTTGGGCGATCGGGCGGTGGAGATGACGGGCGAGTTGAGTGTTGGAACTAACAAGCCATCGCGACAATTCGCCAACGCGTCGTGGGTGGTCCCGTATCAACCGGGCTTGTTGCGCACGATCCGCGACACTCGCCCCGATGTTGTGATCGGCGATGGTTTTTTTCAATGGTCCGTTCCGGCATTGTGGTACCGTGTCACGCGTGGGATTCCGCTCGTCCTGTGCTACGAACGGACATTTCATACCGAACGCAAGGCACAGTGGTACCGGCGCGGGTACCGTAAGCTTGCCGCCCGCTACGTGGACGCCGTCTGTTGCAACGGGCAACTGTCTCGTGACTATACCGAATCGATGGGGATCCCGCGTGACCGGATTACTACCGGCTTTATGGCCGCCGACTCAGCGAATTTGCAGCGCGCCGTGGAGCGGGTGTCGAGCGACGAGATCGAGCGGATTCGCCGACAGCATCGCGTTGAAGGCTTGTGTTACTTGTTCGTCGGTCAACTCGTGCCTCGTAAAGGAATTCGGGAGCTTTTGGAAGCTTGGACGCAGTTCGAAAAGCAACACGCTTCTCAAGCGACGCTGCTGCTGATCGGCGACGGTGACGAGGGACGCGAACTGCAGCGGATAACCCGCGAGCGTGGATTAGACCATGTTCGATTTGTTGGCCCGATCGACTACGATGCGATCGCCCCATTCTATCGCTTGGCTGATGTCGTAGTGATGCCGACGCTGGAGGACAACTGGAGCCTTGTGGTTCCGGAGGCGATGGCGTGTGGCTTGCCAGTGTTGTGCAGCAAGTACAACGGCGGTTCGCCGGATCTAATACACGATGGTGAGAACGGCTGGGTCTTTGACCCGCTCTCCACCGAGGACACCACCGCCGCCTTGACAATGGCGCTAGACGCCGGACCGCGTCTGCGCGACATGGGATGCGCCTCCTACCAGATCGCGGGGCGATTCACGCCCGCCGATGCGGCTCGCGCGGTCTTGGACGCCTGTGAACTGGCCCGTTCGCATCGAGCAAGACGTGGGGCGTCATGAATATCCTGATCGCGCACAACGACTATGGTCGTCCCAGCGGTGAGGAGCACGCAATCGATTCAACGGCTCAGCTGTTGCAGTCGCGCGGCCATCAGATTACTTGGCTGCGCGAGTCATCGGCTCGACTGATGAACAAGAATGCCGGACACCTGCGCGCATTTTTCTCGGGCATCCACTCCTCAGAATCGCGTCGACGCATCCAGCAACTGCTCGGCGATCGGACCGTCGATGTCATGCACGTCCAAAATCTGTTTCCGTTTCTTTCGCCGTCGATCTTGAAGCCTGCCCGCGACCGGGGACTTCCGATCGTCATGCGTTGCCCCAACTATCGGCTGTTTTGCCCCAGCGGGTTGCAGCTCTGTCACGGCGCGATTTGCGAACGCTGTCTCGGTGGCCGCGAATGGTGGTGTGCCATTCGCAACTGTGAATCAAATCGCTGGAAAAGCCTCGGCTATGCGGCGCGAAACGCTTTTGCCCGTGTCACGGGATCGATTACAAAGAACGTGCACCTGTTCGTTGTCTTGTCGGAGTTTCAGCGTGAGCGATTTATCGCCGGTGGCATTCCGCCGGATCGCATCATGATCCTGCACAATTTCGTCGATGATTTGCCGGACGCTGCCCACGTACACACTGGTGGAATTGGATCGACCATCGCCTTCATGGGGAGGCCTGCCGTTGAAAAAGGCATCCGGCAATTCCTCGAAGCCGCTCGCCGCTTGCCCACGATTCCCTTTGAGGTAGCCGGCGATCCGGCAAGTATGCCCCGCGAGTTACTCCAAAGGCTTCCGAGCAATGTGACGCTTTGCGGTTTTTTGAAAGGTGCTGACTTCGATCGGTTTTGTCAGCGAGCGCGAATTGTGACGGCGCCGTGCCAGTGGTATGAAGGATTCCCGAATATCCTGGTCCGAGCGATGGCCTTTGAAAAGCCTGTCGTTGCTTCGCGAATCGGCGCAATACCGGAAATCGTCATTGACAATGAAACGGGATACTTGCACGATCCGGCTAACGTTGACGAACTGGTGGCCGTCCTTCAACGTCTTTACGACGACGCCGACACCTGTCAGGCAATGGGGCGCTGTGGCCGTCAGCGCGCCGCGAGTCGGTACGATCGCGATTCGTTCTACCAGCAGCTGATGTGCATCTACCGGCGCGCAAGCGAGATTGTGGCCAATTCGTAGCCTGTCTGTCTTTCTTTCTTTCTTTC
>JAGQPD010000652.1 GCA_020426865.1 Planctomycetales bacterium | reverse complement strand
GGGATTGTGCACCGCGACATCAAGCCTGGCAATCTTCTCGTCGATGATGCAGGAAAAGCTTGGGTTACCGACTTCGGGCTCGCGCAAATCGAGTCCTTACCTGAGTTGACATTGACGGGAGACGTGATTGGGACACTTCGCTACATGAGTCCGGAACAGACGTTGGGCAAGCGACGCCATGTCGATCATCGGACGGACATCTATTCATTGGGGGTTACACTCTACGAATTGCTGACGCTCCAACCGGCATTTGCGGATGACGATCGACATGAGCTGCTGCGATCGATAGCTGTGGGCAGTTGCTTGCCTCCCCGGCAGCGGGTCAGTTCGATACCGTTTGAATTGGACACCATCGTTCAAAAGGCGATGGCGACCAGTCCAGAGGATCGGTATTCAGCGGCGTCGGAGCTTGCCGAGGACCTGAAGTCCTTTGTCGCCGATCGGCCGATTCGTGCTCGGCCACCATCCCTATTCGACCTGGCGGTGAAATGGTCGCGCCGGCATCGCGCGACGGTTGTTTGGTGTATCGTGCTATTGGTCGTCATTGCCGTTGGTTCGTTGTTTGCCGCAGTTCATTTGGCAGCGAAGAACGAGGCACTCATCCGCTCGGAACGCGAGAAGGTTGATATCTTGCGCAACGCCCTTGTCGCTCAGGCTCGGGCCACGCGACGAAGTGGGCAGGTTGGACAACGGTTCGACGCACTGGACGCTCTGCACAACGCAACGGAGTTAATGCCGCCTCGCGACTTGTCAGACTCGGCTGTTGAAGAACTTCGAAATGAGGCAGTAGCAGCCTTGGCGTTGCCAGATCTCCGCCTCGATTCGAAGTTGGATCTACCGCCGGGCGTGTTGGCGATCGATGGGCGATTGGAACGACAGGCGATCGCCGGCGCGAATGGCTCTATTCGAATTCAGCGTACACGCGATGGGCAAGTGATCACGACGTTGCCAGCCGTCGGTGAAACGCCGGTTGGAGCGATGGTCTTCAGCCAGAACGGAGCGTTCCTCGCGGCGAAGTACCAGTGGCACGCCGACGCCGAAACCAGGGTGTGTATCTGGCGCTTGGCGAAGGGTACGGTCCAAATGGACCTGAAAGTCGACCCGCGCGCGGAAATTGAATTCGGTGGCACGGGGGAGACCGTATTCTTCGTGATGAGCGACGGAGCGGTGACGCAATTCCATCTAGCGACCGGCAAACAGCTTTCGACGATTGTCCACCAAGGCGAACGACGGCAAGTACTAAAGGCCAACCGCGACAACACGTTGCTGGCCGTGTCTAATTCGTCCACGGATAAGATTCACATCTATGAAGCAGCTACGGGTGTGAAACTTTCAGAATTCAGCAACCGGTCGGTGCCGTATTCAATGGACTGGCATCCGTCGGGGCGTTATTTGGCCGCGGGCGGAAATGATTTTGTGACTCGTGTGTGGGACATCTCACAAACACCACGTTTGGTGTCCGAGTTGCATGGGCATCAAGCGGAGACTGTGGGTGTCTATTTCTCTGGCAACGGCGAATTGGTCGTGACGAGGAGCCACGACGGGACCATCCGCTTGTGGAATCCGTTCACAGGGTGGCAGCGTTGCCTCGCAATGGGACGAATCATCGCGTACGACAAACAGGAAAGTCGCTTCGCATGTGTGTCGACGGGCGTGTCGAACGGTATCGAGATATGGGACGTTGCGGACGCCAGCGAGATGCGAGTTCTCGTGGAAGACCGACAGCTCAAAGGACCGTTTGCTATCGATGTGTCACAGAACGGGCGGTTCATGGCAAGCTGCGGGAGCGATGGAGTGTGGATCTGGGATCTGCAGTCGGGCGAAGTGATGCAGCGGCTACCGCTGGCCGGCCGAACCGCGCTCTTTCACAACGGAAAACTGCTAACGTCATCAGAGCTTGGAATCCTGGAATGGCCGATGCAGATGGCTGGCAGCAAATTCACGATTGGTCCGCCGCGCAGGTTGGCGTCGGGTGGAGTCCCTCATCATCAGTGCTTTGCCGCAAGTTGTGCGAAGTGCGATACGCTATTGGCAATTACCGATTGGAATCAAGCAACGTTGCTGCAGGTCGATACCGGACGCACCCTCGCCACCTTCGAGGCTCCGGACGCCGTTCACGCCGTGGCACTCAGCAACGACGGCAGGTGGGCGGTGACGGCTGGAACGAATTTTGACGTCTGGGACACGCACACGAACGAGCGAACAAAATCCTTAGTAACGCCGGGTTCCAATCCCGGCTGCCTGTTCAGTCCGGACGGTGACTTCCTGATAACTAGTTCGTCGGACGATGTGCGTATTTGGAAGGTCGGATCTTGGGAGCTCGAGCAACGATTTGCGTTGCGCAACGCCTTGCGCTGTCCCCTTGCATTCTCTTCAGATGGTCGGTTGCTGGCGATGGCCGAGTCTCGTTTTCACGCTCAAATTGTCGACACGCATACTTGGCAACGACTTGCCGTGCTCGAATCGCAGTTTCCCGGACAACTTACGTCATTGGCATTCACACGTGACGATGCCAAGCTGATGGTGGCGACGGAATCGCACGAGATTCGTGCATGGGACTTGCGGCTCATCAACCGGCGACTTCGCGCGTTGGGGGTGGCCTGGACCGCGTTTCCCCGACATATCGCTGAGTTGCCATTCGGCGACCACGACTGCCGCGCCCCAGTTTGCAGTACGGATTTGGGACCGTCCTGGGCGGATTGGCAGGGCGAGAGGTATTCGAGGTTTGCACCATAACTGGATGGTGACCACGGACTTTTCGCAACGGCAGAAGAAATCCTGACCAACTTGACCTGTTTCCCGCAGTATTAGCTGAGCGGCGAAATCGACACGTCCGTTTGCTCATCGCGTGAAGACGCTCAAACACGAAGGAATTCTTCTCATGCTCGTGAGACATCGTTCGAACAGGCCCAGGCGTCCACTTGGCTACCGATGCCGACACAACAAATTGCGTCCTACATTGGAGCGACTTGAACATCGTCTTGTGCTGACGTGCGCAGCCGGTGAGCTGCTCTTTCACGATGACTTTGACGATGGCGACCTGGCAAACAACGATTACGAAGGCTGGTCGGCCGCAGCCTTTGGTGGGTCGGCGAGCGAAGTCGACTCGGCGATCCGTTTTGACGGCAGGAACAACGGAGTTTGGCATTTATTCGAGGTGAGTTCGCGCGATTCGTTCGACGTTTGGAACGAAACGGGAACGACGTTTCAGTTTCATTCCGGAAACGCCGTTGTGGCACGTAACGGTGTCGACGGTTTTGGCTATCGTGCCCAGCTAGGCGTGCTATCGAACCACGAGCCGCGCAGCGGAAGCGGTGGTGGACCTGACTTCAATGAGGCGAACCTGCACCAAAACACGGGAGGCGGTCTCTACGTTGATATGTTTTACGCCTGGCAAAATGGCGAACGGGATCTCGCTGTGAGCGGTAACGTGTTTGTAACGAACAAGTACAAACGTCCTTGGTCATCGGACGCGTCAGAGTATGGAATTGCTGTCCCCGCTTCGTTTGAGATACTGAATTATGGTGGTCAAGCGGACCTGGTGACAAGTATTTCCCTCAGTTCATCGGGCTGGGAAGTGTCCTTCAACCGCGAGCTTGAGGTAACGTCCGCAGTCAATGGAGTTGAGGCGACGGTACACACTATTCGCGGAGGTTGGTTAGATGAGAACCTTGGCGTCGGTGACGGTATCACGAACGAATTTGTCGATGGTGCGTATCCATTCGCGATGGGACAGAATTTTGCTGAGGGTAGCGGAGCATATGACTTGACGAGTGTCTCTGTTTGCGACGGAGCAGCACCAATTTACCCGGCCGATGAACTGGAACCGAACAACGATCCGTCCGATGCATACGATTTGGGGACAGGTGATACCGTTGTTGACAACTTGTCTATTAACGCAACAGGCGATGAAGACTGGTATCGATGGACGGCTGCTGAAGACGGACTTTTCAGTGTGGATCTCTACTCGGACGCGGAGTTGGGCGACATTGACTTGGAGCTGTATTCGGCCGATGGTGACTGGTTGGATGTCTCAGCTACCTACGACGATCATGAAGGAATCCTCCGGCAAGCACAGGCGGGCGATACCTTTCTGATGCGCGTGACGGGATTCGAAGATGCCACGCATCCGTCGTATAAGATCACAACGTCCACACGACCGCTCACTGGCGAAACCATCTATGTTGCCGTGGGAAATGAGGTTCGCGTATTCAATTCGAACGGTCAGCAGGTACATTCCATCAGTGATCCGCTCTTTGACACCGGATCGATTGGTGACGTGGAAGTCGGTCCGGAGGGATCTGTCTATGTCTCGGTCGATGTCGCTGACAATGCGGGCGAAGATGGCAAGATTCTTCATTTCTCACCGGGTGGAGTCCGTTTGGGTGAATACTCATTGCCGAACGACCCTTACACTCGCAATGCACACTATCCCTTCGGATTCGATGTGCTCGATGACGGTTCGTTTCTTGTCGCCCAACCGAACTCTCAAAAAGTTGTTCGAGTCAACCGGCAGGGGAAAGCACTGGAGACGTTCGACGTTTCCCCCGCGGTACCTGCCGACGTCACGGTGAAATCAAACGGACAAATCGTGATTGCCGACGACACCAATGGTGAGTCCATGTTGAACGGCCGCCCCGATGGTAGCTTTTGGGTGGCGGAACGCGGTGCGGACCGGACCACGCTGCGTGACTCCGGCGGTACGGCCATCACGACCCATCAGGGTCTGCGGCCGATCGACGCCGAAGAAAACGAGCGAGGAATCTTATACATCTCGGAATGGACGAGCATCGCACCGTTTGCGCAAGGGACGCTTCGTGCGATTGCCCCCGACGGCAGTACCGTCTTTTCCGTGCCGATTTCTGGACTTCCGTTGGGGTTGGCGGTCAGCAATGGCTACAAGCCGACACGCCCGCCTGCATCACTGGTGGACACGGACTCGGACAGTCTTCCAGACATTTGGGAGTTGCAGGGCTTGGACATCAACTTTGACGGGACCATCGACCTTGATCTGCCGGCGATGGGGGCAGACCCGAATCACAAGGATTTGTTCGTCGAGATCGACGCCATGATGGGGCGCGTGCCGACGGCAAACGCGATACAGCGTGTACAAAACGCATTCGCGGCCGCGCCCAATTCACTTGTCCACAACCCGGATGGCACCAATGGCATCAATCTGGACGTAGTGATCGACGAGATCGGCATCCCGCTCGACGATTTTACGCTGCCGGGAACTCCCACCGATGCGCAAGTGGAAGCGAACGCCTGGTTGGAGTTTGACACGATCAAGTCGGTGCGTTTTGGTACAGCCGCAGAACGGACCGATGCGAACTGGACCAATATCCGTTCCGCGAAGCAACGCGTCTTTCGCTACGCGCTGTTCGCGGACAACTACGCCCAAAGTGGTTCGTCGGGGCTGGCGGAAATAGTCGGCAATGATCTCCTGGTAACGCTCGGGCGATTTGTGACTGCCGGCGGCACGGAAGACGAGCAAGCCGCGACATTTATGCACGAACTGGGGCATACGTTGGGCTTGCGGCACGGTGGTAGTGACGATATCAACTACAAGCCGAACTATCACAGCGTGATGAATTATCACTGGCAGTTTCCTGGCAGTCGGGGGAATGTTGGCTGGTCACTTGACTACTCGCGTGATACGGCGGCAACGCTCGACGAAAGGAATCTGGACGAAGCTGCTGGCCTGGGATTTGCCGTTGGTGGTATTCACGATACGGCCAATCACGCCGTCTTTATTGGCGGCCCGATTGAGTTGCAGCAGCTAGTGACCGAGGTTGGTCCCGTTGATTTTTCCGGTAGCGACGTCAATGGCGACGGGAACTTCCGCAATGACCCAGGAGTCGCCAGGGATCTGAATGGAAATTTCGATCAGAACTACAACGGACAGATCGATGCATGGGAGATCACACCCGGCGAAACATTGATTGGCTTCGAAGACTGGTCGCATCTGATCTTCTACATTTCCAACAACCATAGTTTTGCCGATGGCGTTCATCAAAACTCGCCTCAAAATGAGCACACGGCGCCTACTCCCTCGAGCAACGTTGAACCTGATCCGTTTGAGTCCAACGACAGCATCGATGTTGCGACAGATGTGGGCAATGACCAACTCCTCGACAATCTGACGCTGCATCAATTAGGTGACGAGGATTGGTACCGGTGGTCGACGGATTTGCTGGGAACGGCGACGTTTGCCGTTCAGCCTATCACGGATGACATGACCCTGGATATGGAAGTCGCCGATGTATCCGGAAGACAGTTTGCGCCGACGATCGCCGAAGATGGGAGTATTTCGGTAAGCGTATTTGCCGAGCCGGGGCAGGCCTACTACCTGCATATACTGTCCCCGGACCATGTTGGGTTCTATCGGCTCTCAGTCGATACGTTTCTTCCGTTTTCGATCGACGACTCGCTACATCCCGAAACTGACACACTACCGGGGCTCCGAGGAGAGGCGAGTCGCGACGTCTTAAGGGTCGCCGGCCCCGACGGTGCGACCGATGATATTGTCGCCAACGAGTTGATTGTCCATCTGGAGGACGCAGCGGAATTGGAATTGCTCCTGGACCGCTACCATGGGACTCTCATCGCGACGCCTCAAATCCCACTGCCACCTCCTGTCAATCAATGGGATATTGAACTTTCCAACGAGGTCCAGGTCGGTTACGACTATTTGATTCGCGTCGACACGAGTGTCGCCGACGCATCGAATCTGGAAAGTTGGTTTACGAGTCTAGAAGCAACGGGGCCGATGAGCTTTTCGTCGGTCGGTGCACTGCAACTGATGGCGATCGCCGCGAAGGAACAAGTCGTGAACGGACTGCAGGTCGTGCCGAATTTTGTGGGTCACCTCACGAGTCCGAATATTGTGATCTTCAAATCGGATGAATCGAATGGCCCTGGTGCACCGTTCAATGGATTTGGATTGGGTCAGATTCAATCAAGCAATTTGTCGGTCGCACGAGCTTGGCAGTTATTTGACCTGCTGGCGCTCAACCGCACGTCTGACCTCGCCGTCATTGATCAAGGGTTTGCGCTCAACGCCGATTTTCCGCCAGCCGCGCTCATTCCCATGGCGGATCTCATTGACGACGACTACGATCCGCTCCTGCGCCAAGGAGACGAGTCCGGCAAAGAGTGGCATGGCACGGGAACGCTAAGTACCGCAGCGGCCCGTATGGACAATGCGTTTGGCTCAGTTGGCACGGGCAGTCAGGCGGTGGATCCGATGCTATTCCACGTGGGGCTCAGCTATTGGAGTATCGCTGCTGGGCTGCGCACGGCGGCGAAATGGGGAGCCGACGTCATCAACGTGAGTCTGTCAGGCGAGTGCAATTTCGCCTGTGGGATGTTCGCTTTGTTTTCAGGGGCGGGGGCGGTCGCCGACGCCGTGCGAGAGGCACAGCGAGCGGGAGCGACAATTGTTGCATCGGCGGACAATTCTGAACTGAATCTCGATCAAACGTTAGTCCTTCCGGTCGAACTACCTGGCGTTATCGGTGTGGGGGCCATCGACTGGGCCAACGGCAACGCAGTGCGCACAGCGAATTTCGGCTGGGGATCCAACTACGGAAGTAATGTTGACATTTGGGCACCGGGCGTCAATTTGACGGCAACGCCTACGCCTACAACGGCTGACTCGAATTCGGGTTTCGGCGGGACCAGCGGAGCCGCGCCCTATATTGCCGGGATCGTCGCGATGATGAAGGCGATTGACCCGACGTTGACACCAGCGCAGGTGCAAGACATCCTTCAGGTAACCGCCAATTCATCATCTGACGCACGTGTGACCACCGGGTATGTCAATGCGTACCGAGCGTTGAAAGAGACTGCCGATCGAGCAGGTATTCAACCTATTGGTGACATTTACGAAGTGGATGATCCAGGCTCAACGCCCACACCGCTGCAGACTGGCGCCATCACACGCACGATCGCGCCCGCCGATTGGGATGTCTACTTGTTTCAACCCGACGACTACGTCGATGTGACGGCGGACGTGACGTACTTTGACCGACTTACCCCCGGCAACGAACTGCAAGCGTCCTTTGACAACACGTCCGGGACGGCCGTCGGTAGCGGGCGAATCGACCTGGGTCGATCACTCGTAAAGCCGAATGACCACTTGTTGAATGTCTGGGGAACGACCCAGGACTCCATCAACGCCTATGAGATTCGTCTCAGTGCGACACCGTCGATGATCGCACCGGATCGGTTCGACGACCGCTTGCCGGTTGGGGAGGCTCGCAACGACAATTTTGCCGGGCGAAGTGTCATTTCGGACGTGGTGCAGGCCAACGATACGGTGGCGGCGCTGACATTGGACGATCTGAATTTCGACACGCACGTAGACGTTGACTTTTTCGAAATTCAACTTGATACGCCCGTGGACCCGGCCACCGGCAGATCGGAGTGTCTTGCCAGCGGCGATCCGAGACTAAATGATCCGAACACGCATCAGGGCTCGATGAAAGTATTCGTACAGCCCGATGCTGGCAGCCGGTTTACGTCGCGTCCGTTTCAGATTCAGCTCTACAATCCAGACGGCACGCCATTGCATCCCCGGGCCGCCGATGTCATCCAATCTGCGTTGACGTATGAACTGTTCTGTCCTCATCAATACTATCCGGACGGAAGGGTCATTTTCGCTGTCGAGGATCCCGCCGGCCGGAATTTTTACGATGTCAAAGTGCAATATCGGCGATGGGACCAGGAGTTTTTTCCCAAGTGGTTTCTGGAATTCGAACAGCCACCATTTCAACAGCATATTCCCGCTTTTGCCGATAATGTTGCGATAATGTACCCGAGCGATCCAGATGTGATCGACCGGTACCTGCAGGGTGAACTGCAAGAGTTGCCTGCCGAGTATCTGTCATTCTCCTGGTTGCAGGATGGCCAATACCAGCTAAGTGTTACCGCGTCGAATGGGAGAGCCCTTTTGATTTCATTGCACGACGCAACAGGGCTGTTGATTGCCGAATCGCAACAATTCCAAGCCGTCGACGGAGAAGGGGACGCGATTACCGCGTTGGTTTCCGTCCCGAATCTGCCAAGTGGGCAATACGTGCTGCGCGTGCAAGGCGACTCGTTTGGAACGCGGATGGTTGTCAACTCGGCAATACCGGGCGACTACAACGAAAACCACATGGTCGATGCCGCTGACTATACCGTGTGGAAGGATACGTTTGGCTCTACGGCCGATCTGCGAGCCGATGGCAACGCGAACGGTACCATCGATGCGGCCGACTACACGATCTGGAAAG
>JAGQPD010000651.1 GCA_020426865.1 Planctomycetales bacterium | reverse complement strand
ACACTCCCCGGCACCGCCCAAAGTCACGATTCGGCTCATCTTTTGTCCGGGCCCGTCCCCATAAACTCCTTCATGGTTGCCTCACCGTCGGCGCTGATCCCGCGGGGCCGCATGAGACGTCCGACGGTAGCGGCGAGAATGGTCAGGTCTAACCGCCAGCAGAGGTGATCGACATACCAAACGTCCAATTCGAATTTCTCTTCCCACGACAGCGCATTTCGCCCATTGATTTGCGACCAACCGGTAATGCCCGGACGAACATCCAACCGTCGCGCTTGAGTTGGCGAATACCGTTCGACGTAACGATGGAGTAGCGGTCGAGGTCCTACAAGACTCATGTCACCACGGATCACATTCCATAGCTGCGGAAGTTCATCGAGGCTTGTTTTTCGCAACCATTGGCCAAGCCGTGTCAGTCGTTGCGCGTCGGGCAACAGCTTGCCTTGCGCGTCGACGGCGCTAGTCATGGACCGAAACTTTAGCAACCAGAACGGCTGTCCAGCCAGCCCGCCACGAAGCTGTCGAAACCACGGCGGCCATCCCATTGTCACCGTCACCACCAGCGCTATTCCACCAAGCACCGGCAACGAGAACGCCAGCAAAGGCACCGCGATAGCGAGATCGAAACACCTCTTTCCGGTACGAGCATAAAACCAGGACGACGGCTGCGGACTCATTTCGGTCCCATCAGTTTTTTGAGCAGGATTTCCAGGCGGTCACCTTGAATCCGCCGTTCGAAATGTTGTTCGACGTAATTGCGCGCGGCGATTCCCATTTGCCGAGCTTCTGCGGGCGAGTCGTGCAGGCGGAGGATGGCGTCGGCCAAAGCTCGTTCGTCGCCCGGCGGGACAAAGATCCCACCGCATGCCGACTCGACAACTTCGCGAATGACACCATCGATGCCCAATACCGTAGGCTTTGCTGCCGCCATGTAGTCGAACACCTTGTTCGGATACGTCGTGCGGAACATCGGGATGTTTTTGAGGGTTGCCAAACAGCAGTCCGACGCCGCCAGAACCGCGGACATGCGGCTTTTGGGAATGGCGCCCGCGAACGTGACGTTGTGCAATCCGGCATCGCGCGCCTGGACGGCAAGTTGCTGGCGATCTTTGCCATCCCCGACGATGAGGAAATGAATATCGTCATGTTCGCGTAACTTCGCAGCGGCTCCCAGGATCGTCGGAATGTCGTTCGCCGGGCCCAGCGCCCCGGAATAGGTCGCCACATATTTTCCGACAATTCCCCAGTCGGCCAGCAGGGATCGATCACCATTCGTCTTGGGGAACATTCGCGTATCGACACCATTGGGAATCACATCGATACGCTCGTCGGCGACACCATGTTCGATCAGATAATCACGGTAGGCTGGCGAGTTGACAACGATATGTTTCGCGCGGGCGTAGAAGAAGTGTTCCACCCACCGCGCCGCGCGAATCGCCAACGGATTTTTCAGCACTCCCAAATCAATGGCAAATTCCGGCCACAAGTCGCGGATCTCCAGCAGAAACGGGCGGCGGCGCAACAACGCGGCTAGGTAGGCGGATGCCAGCTGGAACAATGGCGGTGACGTCCCCATAATCACGTCCACGGGGCCGCAACGGACCGCCGTGTAAAACGACGATACCATGAACGTCAAAAACGATACGACTCGCCAACGATAACTCTTGTGCAAGGACGGATACGTGTAAGCCCTCAGGACGCGGATGCCATCGAGCCATTGTTCGACATAGCCCCCCTTGGTGTCGACGATTTTCGTGCCGGTAAGATAGTCGACGTTACTGGCAATGATCGTCACTTCGTGGCCCGCCGCGACCAGACACCGCGCCAATTCGAAGTGGCGAGTCCCCCCAGGGTGGCCCGGGTCGACGAAGCTCTGGTGGATGATTAGTACTCGCATGTCAAGCAAGCGATCGGCTATGGTCGGCTATCAGCTCGAGGTCCAGTCAACGCATCGATCAAGTCGCGCGCCCAACGGTCGCGATCCAACTGATTGGTCCCCGTCTGCGTCAGAAACTTGACGTTGCTGTAACGAGCATCGCGATAATCGACGATGTCGCCACAGGAAATGGCCTCCAGCACCTGGTCAATCCCCTGGGTAACCGTCCATTCGGGTGAAAAACTCAGGATCGCTTTCAATTTGCTGAAATCAACGCGGTAGTTGCGCGGATCCGACGCATTGTCGCGGATTACCAGTCGCGCATCCATCACCCGTTCATGGACCAGCTCGCCAATCTGCCGAATCGTGTAATTCTGCTCGTTGGATCCAACGTTGAAAATCTCACCAGCCACCAACTCCAAAGGAGCCTCAATGATATCTGCCACGGCTCGGGCTGCATCGCTAACGTGCACGAACGGTCGCCACTGGTCTCCACCATCGATTGTGATCTCGCCGTCGATCCGAGCCTTGGCGGCAAGCAGATTCACGACCAAATCAAATCTCGTCCGCCCCGATAAACCATAGATCGTCGCGAAACGTACAATTGTCACCGCGAATGTATCGTCTGACAATTTTTGCAGCACCCGCTCCGAAGCCAATTTCGTGTGTCCGTATAAGCTTACCGGGCGAACATCCGAACGTTCGTCGAGCACCTCATCACAGGCACCGTAAACCGAACAAGTACTGGCGAAAATGAAGTGCCGGACACCCGATACCTTTGCCAGGTGAGCAATCGACAACGTCGACGTAAGGTTCACGTCAATCGTCAGTTCTTCATCAATACTACAAGCCGGATCGCCGACGATCCCGCCCAAATGCACAACGGTGTCGACCCCCCGCAATGCTGATACCACCGCGACCGGATCCCGAAAATCCCCTCGTAGCACCTCCAAATTCGCGTGATCCAATACGTCCGATATCGGCTCATCGCCAAACATCAACATATCCAGCACTCGGACATCGTAACCATGGCCAAGCAACTTCGGCAGCAACGCCGAACCGATATATCCCGCTCCGCCAATCACAAGCACGCGCCGCGCCGACGGATACATCGACTTGTGCCACGACTCTTTTTCGGCGGGAACGACCAGGTGCCAAAGCTGGTTCAAAACGCGCGAATCGCCCAGAAAAAAGGTAGTCAAAAACCAGCTTATCAACAAACCAACACGCGAAACAGTGATTCAGCCGGTAAAGAAATAGGTAGAAAAA
>JAGQPD010000650.1 GCA_020426865.1 Planctomycetales bacterium | reverse complement strand
CGCTGCCGGAAGCGCAGCTCGATCGGTTCATGTTCAACATCCCGGTAACCTATCCGAGCGTTTCGGAGGAAGCTCAAATTGTAAAAAGCACGACGGGCAATCGAGCGGTGGAGATTTCGCCGCTTGTGTCGGGCGAAGACCTGCAGCAACTGCAGCGAATCGTACGCGAAGTGCCGGTAGCCGATTCCGTAGTCGATTATGCCGTGGCGTTATCGGCAGCCTCGCGTCCGGCCGCCTCCACGGATGCGGCCGGGGTCCATCGATACATTCGTTACGGTGCCAGTCCCCGCGCGTCGCAATACTTGATCTTGGGCGCCAAAGCCCTGGCAGTATTGCACGGAAAGTTCCACGTCGACTTTTCTGACGTGCAGGCAGTCGCGACTCCCGTGTTGCGACATCGCATCGTCTTGAACTTCCACGCGCGAGCGGACCAGATTACTGCCGAGCAGGCAATCAAGCGAATCGTCGAGAGTGTCCCATGTCGGTAAGACCATCTCAACAACCGGCCGTGGCAGCAAAATCAGCGAGGCGCCAGCCAACGCATACGGATTTTCTCGATCCGGCTGCATTGGCTACGGTCGAGGATCTCGAACTGGTCGCGCGGGGCGTCGTGGAAGGATTTAAGCACGGGATGCATCGCAGTCCCTACGTTGGATTCTCGATCGAATTCTCCTCGCATCGACAGTATTTGCCAGGTGATGACCTGCGGCACGTCAATTGGAAGCTCTATGGCCGGCAGGATCGGCTTTACATCAAGCAATACGATGCGGAAACCAATCTCGACTTGTATTTGATCGTCGATGCGAGTCGATCGATGTTGATGGCCAGCCAACGGCTCACCAAAATCACCTACGGCGTCATGCTGGCTGCGTCGCTGGCACATCTGGCATTGACACAACGTGACGCCGTGGGGCTGACGTTGCACTCCAACAAGATCATTGATCACGTCAAACCACGTGCGCATCCCGAGCAGTTGTTCGAGATTCTGCTGCCGCTGTCGCGACTGGATAGCTTTGAGCCCTGCGAGTCACCACGTGTGTTGCACGAAGTTGCCGAACTAATGCCACGTCGCGGGTTGGTCGTATTGATTGGTGATTTTTTCTTCGATATGGAGGAACTGTCCAAGGCGCTCGAGCATCTGAAGGTGGGCGGCCACGACATGCTGTTGTTCCACGTGCTCGACCCATTGGAACAGGAGCTGACAATCAGCGGCAATGTGCGATTTCGCGATTTGGAAACAGGCCGCGAGATTATCACACGGGCCGACGACCTGCGGTCCGGATACGGAACGGCGGTCGAACAATGGCGAGCACAAATGCGAAAATGCTGTAATGGACTGGATATCGATTACGTGCCTTTGTCGACTCGCGATCGACTCGATCGAGCACTGGCGACTTACCTGGCCAATCGCAGCGAGATGTACTGACAACATAACAGCATCGACCATTTCATGAGCGCATGATAAGTTTCGTCCAGAGCGGATTTTTGTTTGCCGGGCTTGCGGTGGCAATCCCGTTGGCAATCCACTTGCTGCTCAAGCAACGCGCTCGTCGTGTCGACATCGGATCGATCCGGTTGCTGCAGTTGATCATGCGGCAACAGAATCGCATGCGACGTCTGCGTGAATGGTTGCTGCTGGCCGCGCGGATCATTACCGTTTTGCTATTGGCAATGTTGTTTGCACGCCCCTATTTCGACAAGACGGCAAGCGAGGCGAACCAACAGGAATACGTCTTGATGCTTGACAGTTCCGCAAGCATGAGGTCAAAAGACAGCGATGGCCTAACTTTGTTTGATCGTGCTTATCAAGGAGTCTTGGACGAGCTGGCCACGATCCATGAAAACGCGATCGTACACATTGCTACGTTCAGTGGCTCGGATGTCCAGGAATTGCAGTGGGAAGACCGGGGGCCGCTGGTGCGCCCGGAACCGGCATTTGGCCCGACAGACTACGGACGCGCATTGTCATGGGCTCGCGATGTGCTCGAAGGGTCACAGCGAACCGATCGACACGTCATGCTCTTTACCGATTTGCAGCAGACTGGAATGTCACCGGGGTCGCTCGCGGAATCAGCGCCACGCATGCAAGTGACGATTCGGGACTTCGGCACCGCGTTGTCGCGCAACGTCGGTGTCACACGCGTGGAGGCGATAGCCAACGAAATCCGACCCCAGTTACCCCCGAAGGTACTGGTTGAGGTCCGGAACTTCGGTCCTTTGTTACGTGACATGGTGCCAGTGTCATTGCGGCTTCAGGGGCCCGACGGGGTTCTGGAATACGAACAAATGGCGAGCGTTCCTGCAGGGGGAAGCACGCGGGTCGTCTTCGAAATAGATCACGCCACTCCAGGGATTTACGAAGGGGCTGCTGCGATCTCTATCGAAGACGATCTAACCGAGGACAATCGCCGCTTCGTGGCGTTTGAAGCACGGCACCCCGACCGCGTCTTGCTCGTCGACGGCGACGAGGGGAGCAGCGTCTTCGGCAGTGAGACTTACTACTTGGAAACGGCGCTCAACCTGGGCAAGACGTTGTCGCGCAAGGAACTGCCATCTTTTGAAACGGAGCGGATTATTTGGGAGAACGGCGAGGGGTTTCCAGACCTGAACGGCTTTCGAGTGATTGTCCTGGCCAACATCGGCCGGTTTTCCACGACCGATGCCACTCGACTGCAAAACGCGGTTCTCGGCGGCGCTCGCTTGTTGATCTTCCCTGGAGACAAGTTCACGTCGCTTTCTGCGGCACCGTTGCAACAACACGGATTGCTGCCGGCCTCGCACGCGACGACGGGGGAAGGATCGCCGTATCGCGTTACGACTTGGGATACGGAACATCCGATGTTCCGGCCGTTTGCCGACCCGGAATATGGCGATCTACGCCGCCTGCAATTCCGTCAGGTCATCCACATGACACCAGTAGCTGACGCAACAACGCCAGCCGAATTGCAAAACCATTGGCCGTTGTTGGTCGAAAAGACGTTGGGGACCGGGCGCATCGCCATGTTTGCAACGACGGCCGACGCCGCATGGTCCTCTTGGCCCCGCGAAAGACTTTACGTTCCGGTTGTCCACCAATTGCTGGAATACCTGACGGATCAGCATCTGCGTGAGGAAAGTATCTCAGAGAGTGTTGCCACACAGCAGGTCGGCCTCGTGCACGCCGAGAAACGGATTGACGTTCAGAACATCGCCCCCCGCGAATCGGCCATGGCACGGGTCTCGGTGGAAGAATTTCGCCAACAGTACGGCTTGCTCGATGCGGACGAACTGGCGGAATTGACGCCAGCGGAACGAGCGGCCTTGGCGGCGCCGGTGGGCAGCGAGCGGCCGAACGAAGCCTGGAAAGCCGTCGCCTGGCTACTGATGGGCTGGATGATTCTGGAGACTTTTTTGGCAAGTCGTGTCCATACCTGACGAAGGAACTTGTTTCTCCCACGCAACGCGAATACAACTTAATGTTACACGGCTGTCCCAGCCGTCGTCGGTCAACGCGGCACATCCAATCTACCATCTAGCAACAACTGACCACTTTTACACGCACGATCCCAGAGGGGGGTACGCCACGATGCCGTCACCAGCTAATGCTCACCATTCGTTGTCGGACGCGACCCTTCAAAAGCTGAGTGCCGCGCGCAGTGCCATGCTGCGGTATGGGCTTATGCGGCATGCGTTACGTCTGGCACTGGAGCTGAGCGGCCTGTTGGTGACGATCGGCGTGGTTGACTACTATTGGCCTACGCCGTGGTTATTGCGCGCGATGGGAGCCGTCGTTGGCATCGTGCTGATCGCCCGCCGCGTGCTGTTGATGGATCGCGAACAAAAACAGACGGATCAACTGACCACGGCCACGCGCATCGAGTATGCTCATCCTGAATTAGGTCAGCGTCTGCGTACCGCCACGCAATTTGCCGGTCATGCTAGATCGGATGATACGCCTGCGCTGGTCGACGCGATGATTCAGGACACGGATCAGCGTAGTCGCGGCGTCGCGTTTCTCGATGTTGTCAACTGGAAGCGCCTGCGGCCGCTGTCATTGGGATTGGCATTGTTAGTGTTATCAGTGATTATCGGGATTTGTTGCGTGAGCGAATTACGCACGACTTTGGCTCGCGTATTCCTATTACCTGCCCACTACACATCGATTGAACTGACGGAGCTGCAACCGGTTGTCGCCGGAACGTCGGCAACGATTGAAGCTGAGCTGATCGGCCGTCCTGTCCGCCGAGTGGAATTGCATACGCGCCGCGTCAGCGAGAATGATTGGACGATTACGCCGCTAGAAACCACCGAACCGGCTGACGGGGAAGAAAGCGATCCACCAATCAGCGGCCCACTTTCGCACACGCTGATGGATTGCAACGAGGACGTCGTCTATAAAATCGTCACCGATCAAGTCACGTCGTCTGAGCATACGCTGCGAGTTCTTCAGCCGCTGACGTGTCAATTCATTCGTGCGAGCATTGAATCTCCGACCTACACGCAGCAGCCACCCGAAAAGGTCGAGGGAACCGATATCACCGTGCTTGAAGGTTCGCTCGTTACCTGGGAGCTAGTCTTCAATCGGCCACCTGCGTCAGCCGAAGTGGCGTCGCAGCTGTCAGGATCGTACGAAGACGGTGCGATGAACTACCAGGTCGCACTGCAAGGCGCGACAGCCCGCATCGAATTGGGTCAGATGAACGAAACCACCGCGCTGGGACTCCACGCCAGTACCGAGGATGGCATGACGTTTGATTCGGCCCCATTAAAGGTCCGCGTCAAAAAAGACCAAAAACCGATCGTCAAGTTCCGTACACCGGATGAGTCCATCGAAGCGCTTGCCACGACGGAAGTCTCTCTGCAATTGGAAGCGTCGGACGATCTTGGGTTGCGCACCGTTGGCGTCGAATACCAAATCAACGATGGACCTCGTAAGCCGTTGTGGGAACACACATTTACTGACAACGACCGAAGCATCTCTGAAGTTCCGGTGTTGTACTTGGAAGAGCAACTGCTGACCGACGACGATGCAGTTACCTACTATGCGTATGCGGAAGACACTCACGACCCTCCGCGACGCGGTCAATCGAAGTTGCAGTTCATCGACATTCGCCCGTTCAAGCGGGAGTATCAGTTTGTGAACAGCCAATGCCAGGGTAGTTGTTCGTCGGTTTCATTAGAAGAACTGATCGCACGGCAACGCCAGAACTGGCAGTTGGGATTCAGCAATCTCGATCGTCAGCCGCTGGCCGACGCATTATCGACGCGGATGCGGAAATACGAACAGGAGATTCTCGAGGCCACGAGCAGCTTTGCCAGGGGATGGCAACAGCAATTCGGCGCGATTCCGGAGCTTGATGCAGCGACAGACGCGATGAATCAGGCGGTCGCGTCCTTACAACAACAGCAGCTAGACACCGCCGTCGAGCACGAGGCCACGGCAGTGGCGAACCTCGTCGCCGCTCGGCAGAATATGCGCAAGTATCTCAAGAATTGCAGCAGCGGCCAGTTTTCGCAGTGCAAGAAATACGACAATGAAATGGCTCAAAAGCTGCGGAAACAGGAGGACAAGGAGAGCCCCACGGGCAAGGATCTTGCCTCCGTGGCCCAGTCGATGGAACAGCTCGCGAAAAAACAACGGGAATGGACCGAACAAGTACAAACGCATTGTGATAGCGGAGCACAATACGAACGCCAGTCAAGTTCCACGGGCAGCCAATCGAACTCGGTCAACAACAGCGATTCTCGCCAACAGGATCGGCCGCCGAGTCTGCAACAGCTTGCGGAGCAGCAAGAACGTTCGGCAGACTCCGCAACGAAAATGGCAGAAGAAATGCAAGGCAACCCTGACGCCACAGAGCTGGCACGCCAACGGATGCAGGAAATCGCCGAGCAAATGAAACGTGCCGCACAGCAGGCGGCGAGCGAAGAGACAGCTGCTCGCGCGAGTCAGGCTGGTCAGCAGTCTGCCGAAGAATTGCAGCGTTTGGCGGAACATTTACGCGGATTGAGCGGTAGCGCATTCGCCGAAAGACTTGCCATGATCGAACAGAAGACGACCGAGCTGGCGGCCGAGGAATCGGCGTTGGCCGATCAACTTGGTGATACGCCGCGCCACGGACAATCCGGGAAACTCTCCGCCACCGAAGCAGGTGAGATCGCGGACCAGCAGCAAACACTACAGCGGCAGCTGGACGAAATCTCTGACTTGACGGAACAGCTTTCCGCAGACACCGCCGCCGACGGCGACCGGATGTTTGACGCGTTAAGTGAGCTTCAGCAACAGCAACCTACGTCGTCGATTGCTTTCGACATGACGTCAACCGTAGAACAGCTTCGGAGCGGAGAGCAACAACAGGCGGGCGTGTCAGCTCGCTCGGCCGCCGAGAGTCTGCAGTCGATGGCTGCAGCGTTGGCACAGATTCGGGGCGACAGCTTGCGACCACGACTGGATGAATTGTTCGCCAGCGAGGCTGAAGCAGCCCAGTTGTTGAACGATATCACGCGAGCGGCCGACACCTCACTGCAGGCAATGTTTGCGGAACGTTTCGCACAGTTGCAACGGCATTTGTCACAACGCAACGTTAGCGTCAACCACGGAGCGGCTTCGGAATCGGTTGAACATATCCCGGAAACGCGGGGTACGTCTCCCGAATTCGCTTATGCTGGTCGTAGCATGAACCACGAATTGCGCCAGATTGTAACGTCGTTGCAGACACAGATCCAGGAAGCGATCATGCTAAGCGCCAGAATGGATGCCGATCAACCAGTGCCGCCGAAATTTGACGACATCGTCGACGAATACTATCGGACGATGTCCGACGATCTACGACAGTAACAGCATACAGTAACAGCATAGCGCCCCTCGCAAAACCTGGCGTCGCCTCGACATCCCTCCAGCATCAGGAGTTGCGTTGCAACAGAGCCACATGCCCGTCACACATCGTCGAAAATGAGCATCGGCGAGGGTTGGAATGCGTTGATGGAGCGCCGGTTTACTGCATGCGAAAGATGGGGAAGGCGTTGTCCGCTCGCGCCTGGATTGCATCGCGAGTCGAATCGCGGTACGTTGGTGGCTGACGTTTGGTCTAAAACCGTATTACAATTCAAGAAACGAAGGGCATCGATCCATGAGCACCAATCCTTATCAATCGCCGGAAAGCACGTCGGGCATGGGCCCGTCGCGGGAAGAGATCAAGGCCAACACCGGCAATGATTTTGCTGATACTGGGAGGACTCGGCATCGCACTTTCGATCGTCGGATTGCTGCTCAATGTTCTTGGCATGGGAGCCGGTGCGATGCAGGGTGGCGAACAGGCAGCACCGGCGATGATCTCGGGTGGATTTGGTATCGTGTCGTCAATTGTGGGTGCCATTGGATCGGCATTTGTCGTGTATGGTGCGTTGCAGATGAAGAATCTGCAATCGCATGGCATGGCCGTAGCTGCTTCGGTCGTTGCGATGCTCCCCTTCATTTCACCGTGCTGCATCGTTGGCCTGCCCGTGGGAATCTGGTCGATGGTATTGTTGATGAAACCCGAGGTGAAATCGGCGTTTGGTGGCTAAGAGCCGCATCTCACATCAGCTTGCCGGCTCATACGCCAGCGGAGACAACCGCCGCGGCCCGACATTGTGGGGAAGGCTCGTGCGATTCCACGGGGCGCGCGGCGAGCCGCTTGCGAAAGCGGACGTGCCTACGACGTGTCATTTCTACAAGTGGTCGCCACACGGTGGCCGTCAACTGATGTTGAATCAGTTGGTGCCAGATGCGATTGGACTTCTTGTAGAGATATGACATTGCGAGGTAAGGCAACACCGCTCGGAAATCAGCGGGCCGCCGGCGCCAGATGGAAGCGTGTGAAAACAAGCGACGGTAGCACCAAGCATAGCCTTCGGCAAGCTGCTGCACGCTCATATTGCGCGGCTGGAACACAACATGCGCCGTGTCGTAGTGCGACCAGTCGCGGTGCAAGATCCGCCCTTCACTTTCCAACTGATGAAATAATGGCGTGGCGGGGTACGGCGTCAGGATGTGGAACGTGGCGCATTCGAGGCGCGCCTTCTCGATCCAATCGACGGTGCGTGCGAACACG
>JAGQPD010000649.1 GCA_020426865.1 Planctomycetales bacterium | reverse complement strand
AGAACAACATGATCGACTAATCGATCGACCAAAGCGCGATTGTGGCTTACCAGCACAGCCGGGATGTGAAACTCCGCATTGACCCTTTGGATCAACTCCGCGATCCGGTCGCGGAGTTCCCATTCAACGGCCGTTAGTGGCTCATCCAGTAACAGAATTCTCGGACTACTCGCGATGGCACGGGCCAACGCGACTCGCTGCTGCTGTCCACCACTCAAGTGTTGTGGAAACCGGTTGACCAGATCACCGAGTTCCAGCGTCGCGATGATTTGGTCGATGTTCACGCCCTCCGTCGGTCGCCGACGGGCGCCGTACTCGATGTTGGCCCTCACACGCAAATGAGGAAAAAGACAATGATCCTGAAATAACATGCCCACGCGACGCCGCTCTGGTGGTACACGCACGCCAGTTTTCGTGTCCGCCAGTGTCTCACCTCTCAGCTGGATGACGCCTTCCTCCGGGCGCAATAGTCCGGCGACCAAAGAGAGGACCGTGGTCTTGCCACTTCCAGACGGACCAAAGAGCGCGATCAGATTCGCGCTGGACTCAAACGTTACGTCAAGGGTGAAGCCGGCCGGATACCGAAATCGACAATCGAAGAAAAGTGTCGAGGGCATGCCAACCTCTTAAAGATAGAGATGGCCACTGCGCCGCTCAAGCCATTCGCCAATTGCCAGCGCCGCTGCCGCCAGGGCAATGGAAACAAGGATGATGCCCGTCGAACGGTCAAATCCGCCTGGGGACTCAAGTTGACTATAGATGTAGAGGGGAATCGTTCGCGTTTCTCCCTCGATGTTACCGGCAATCATCACGGTGGCACCAAATTCGCCGAGGCTGCGTGCGAAACCAAGCACACTGCCAGCAATGATACCTCGAACGGCAAGCGGCAATGTGACCGAGATGAACGCGTCAATCGGTCGGGCCCCCAGTGTTCTCGCAGCATTCTCTAGTTTCGGATTCACCGACGCGAAAGCAATCCGTATGGTTCGGACCATCAGTGGAAAAGAGACGACGGCAGCTGCCAGGGCCGCCCCTTTCCAATCGAATACGAGGCGAATCCCAACCCAATCCTCCAAGAAATGCCCCACGACACCTCGTCGACCGAATGTGACCAACAAGAGATATCCGGTGACAACCGGAGGAAGTACTAAGGGCAGATTGACGCACGTCTCGAGAACAGCTTTGCCTAGAAACTGCTTCCGCGCAAGGAGCCAACCAAGGCCAATCCCGAATGGCAAACTGACCGCGACGGCGGTCACCGCTACCCATACGCTCAATGCGATCGCGTTCCATTCCTCCGCCGCCATTTCATACTCCATCGCGCTTCGTTGTCGCAACGCTCGGTGCGAAAAAACCGTATTTCTCGAACACGGCTCGCGCAGCGGCACTGCTAAGGTGTTGAAAGAACATCCGGGCTGCTTGCTTTTCCGAGGCCGATTCAAGCAATACGGCTGGATAGATGATTGGACCATAGCGGGATGGATCGAGCTGAGCGATCACTTCGACTTGATCCGATATTCGGGCATCGGTGGCATAGACGACTCCCGCCTCCGCTTCGCCACGTTCCACGTAGCCGAGTGTCACGCGTACGTCGGAGCCCCGCGCCAATCTGCCAGACCGTCTGAGCAGTTCAAACGTGCCAGACGCGTCCAGGGCTTGTTGGGCGTAGATACCAGCGGGAACATTTTCGCCCGCGATCGCGACGCGCAACACTTCCGGCTTCCGGAGGTCGTCGAGACCGGCAATCTGTGCGGGATTGCCGCGCGGCACAATGAGCACGAGAGCGTTAGATAGCAAGTCGACGGTTTCCGCTGCCAATCCACGAGAGGCAATTGCATCGGCCCATTGCTCGTTCGCCGACAAAAAGATATCGGCCGGTGCGCCGGCCATGATCTGCTGCGCCAAGCCATTGGATGGCCCGGTATTAACGACAACTTCTACGTTGTGATGCAACTCGCTGAATTGCCGACCGACTTCGTTGATGGCATCGGTCATGCTGGCGGCGGCCAAGACCGTCACTTTCGTGCGAGCCGTCGACGGCGGAGCAGGTCCGCAGGATGTGGACACGACCAGTGCAACCGCAAAAACGATCTTCACGAGAGACTGCAGTTTGCCTGCCGATGACATCAAGTCCTTGCACGAGGTCAACATTCGAAGACATCTCCCGTCGTGCGAGCGTCGTAGCCGGGAAGCGTTCCGAGTAGCCGGCGATATGGAGTCGATCGAATCACATCGATCAGCGCAAGTACGCGGCGGTCTTCGCGTGTTCGATCTGAGGCGCAGAGATCGTAGGCTTCTCGCCGCAGGTCCAAAAAGTTCAGTCCCGCTTCTTCGCCGGCCAAGCGCAGACAAACGCCCGCATCCGCCCATCCGTAGCGGATGGCCAAGGCGACGCTGCGGTGGTCCGGCGCCAACCTCCGAGGCGGAGTCCGGCCAGCGAGTAGTTCGTCCAGGCAATCGCGCGCACCCGAACCGGCTTCGCGTCCGACCCATTTTAATCGGGAGGAAACTGCCTGTTGCGACGATTTCAAATCAAGATGTGTCGCCGATGCGATCCCTTCCTGCCAAACGCCCACGCGTACCAAACAGGCTCCTTCGCCACAAACCTCACGAGCAGCCACTGCGTTTCCCTCAGACCGGTGACTGCCGGAAAGATGCACGCCGGCAATGTGTACCTTGCCTTCCGTCAGAAGCGTCAGCGACTGACGGCTGGAACGGGTGAATGGCAAGATGCGAAACGGGGTTTGCCGAGCATATTCGCTGGCGAGCAGACCTATGGCCGGATCACAGGTCGCGATCACCAAGACGTCTTCGGGGACCGAATCCTGAAGTCGGCGTTTGCTCTTCCCCTGGCACGTGCCGTCGTAGGGAATCTCGCCCAGATTGGTCGGTTCGGACGGGTAGAGCCAACGCTGCCCACCCACCTCAGCGTGCCAATAACGGCAAGGCCACGAGTGCGGCTGCCACGCCCATGCTTCGACTTCGCTCGAAGTTGGCGAATCACCAAAGAGTTCTTCTACCGTGCGCTGCAGAGCACGTGCCAAGGCCATTGCGGACGTAACGGAGGGCGCCAGCCGCTGCTGTTCTACAGCACTGACCGCGGCCCGTGATACCCCCGCACGCGTCGCCAGTTCACCCTGTGACCAGCCTCGCTGGCGACGAAACTGGCGGACCTTGTTGGCGTTGGAAGGTGACAATATGTTTTTCCTCTACGTGTAAATGACGCTGAGCTCATTGATTCATGGATCGAGTGCCGTCGCACTCTCGGACCCATTCCGTGTACACATCGCCCGTAAAATGTCGGCTACGATTCCATTGCTCACGTAACGAACCGACGCATCAGCATATGCGAAATTGGCACCTGCAGAGTGCCCGCTACCAAAGGATGATAGTCGACGATTCACGATTGACTGGAACTCCGCAGCGGAACGGAACGGAGCTGGCAAATCGGCCGCGTCCGAATACGAGTATTCCACTCGATAGTTCAGCGGTGCCTCTGAGGCGAGCGTCACATGGCCGATGCTTTTTCGTCCGCCGCAGGCTCCCCACCATCCCCAGGAGTGAAGGCTTTCGGCCCACCCTTGATCA
>JAGQPD010000648.1 GCA_020426865.1 Planctomycetales bacterium | reverse complement strand
GCGTCTCCACCGCTTCGTCCACGGTCACGGAATCAGGACCGCCACTTCGATTGGCACTGGTCAACGCCAGTGGTCCAGCGATCATTTGCAGAACGTCCAGAACCAATGGATGCGCCGGCACTCGAAGTCCAATCCTCCCGGCAGGGACAACGGCGGCACGAACACTGGCTGGAAGCTGCTTGACGAGACTATCCGCGTGTGAGTCATCTACAACTAATGTAATCGGCCCCGGCCAGCACCGCCGTGCAAGACGCAAACAGAGTTGAGAAGCATGGGGCATGTAGTCGAGCGCGTCGTCGGCACTCCGTACGGCCAGGGTCAACGGGTGCGCCGCACCGGATCGGCCTTTGGCACTCAACAACCGCTGAACGGCATGTTCATTTAGGGCGCTGGCAGCCAGGCCGTAGACAGTTTCCGTGGGAAAAACGACCAGTCCGCCTTCGACAAGCGTCTGGACCGCACGATGCACCACGTCGCGAAGGTCGACGGCGCTGCGGACATCAATTACTTTTGAACCCATAGGCGGAGGCCAAGGTCAGCGGGGGAAAATCCGAGCGAGGGTCGATCGATAGGTGATGTCCCCTACGTGCAGTTTCAAAATTTGCATTCCTGCATCCATCCCAATGCTACCGGCTGCCGCGCGCTACGGTCAAGGGGCACACCCGGCCAATTCTCGACGAAAAGGCAACTTCTCCCTAGTAATCGGCCACTGCACGTACAATGTGAGTGCAGTACAATGTTCCACGGCTGTCCCAGCCGTCACCCCACACCCCCCACACGAAAAACTGTCAAATATCCGCGATCCGACGGCGAACTGCATTCGTATCGGCAGTCGGAGCCGACGACCAGAACCAACGATCACCACGAGAACTTCGACTATGTTACGGCGCGGAAGTGTGAAATTGCCTCTGGCCGCGGCCTTCCTGTTTGCTCTGACTCTCACTGCCCTTCCGGTCGCCATTTTCCTGACTCACACCGAACGCGACTCCGGAAACGGACAGTGGCAATTTGCTTGGGGCAAACAGGGAACGGCTCCTGGACAGCTACAGAAGCCGCGTGCCATGGCGATCGACAGCCAAGATCACCTTTATATCGTCGATATGACCGCGCGGATTCAGGTGTTTACGACCGACGGCCGATATCTTCACGGCTGGCAAACTCCCGAATCCCAAAACGGCCGACCATCGGGACTGTCGATCGATGGCCGCGGCCGAGTCCTGGTCGCCGACACGCACTATTTCCAAATGCTTGTCTACACGCCCGACGGCGAGTTGATCGAAGACGCTCAAATTGGCGGCGTATGCGGCCAAGGTCCCGGTGAATTCGGCTTCGTGACCGACGCCGTGGAGGATACCTGCGGGAATTACTACGTGGCTGAATACGGCGAATACGATCGAATCCAGAAGTTTGACGCCAACGGTGATTATCTGTTTCAATGGGGAGGCCACGGTTCGGCACCGGGACAATTCATCCGCCCCCAGAACATCGCCATTGACGAACATGATCATATCTGGGTGGCCGATGCGTGCAATCATCGGATACAGGTGTTCGATACCACTGGTGAGTCGGCAGCGTTGCTACAATGTTGGGGCGAGGAGGGGACCGAGCCCGGGCAACTACGTTACCCTTATGATCTCGTACTGGATGGCAACGGCCACGTCTATGTTTGTGAATTTGGAAACCACCGCATTCAGAAGTTCTCGCTCGACGGAAAACTTGTTTCCTTCTGGGGGCACGAGGGCCGAGAACCAGGGCAGTTGCACAACCCTTGGGCTTTGGTCCGCGACAGTCACGGTCGCATTTTCATCCTGGATACGTACAATCATCGTGTCCAGTGCGTAACGCTGTGACGGAACCGCTTCAGAGCGCCCCCCGGAAACGACCTTCGAGAACCGAAACTGGCGAACTAAAGAATACGGATATGCGTCATGTTTGAATTGGATCTGGCATTCGACAGCCCGTGGTTTCTCCTGCTGTTGTTGCTGATACCATTGTTATGGATCTGGAGTTATCGGAGTCTATCCGGACTGGGACGTTATCGGCGAGTCTTCGCCCTCTTGCTGCGCACGGCCGTCCTTACATTGCTGATCCTCGCGTTGGCCAATACCCAATTCCTGCGAACGTCGGATCGCATGACCGTGGTTTATCTTTTGGACCAATCGGCGAGCATCCCGCAGCGGCAACGCGAGGCAATGGTGGCGTACGTGCGCGACGAAGTGGCCAAGCACCGCCAGGTGAGCAAGGAAGACCGCGCCAGTGTCATCGTGTTCGGACGCGAGGCGACCATCGAGGTGCCGCCACTCGACGACGACGTGCTGCAAACCGAGAGACTGGAATCGGCGGACGGAATGCGTGTCGACGCGACGAATCTCGAGTCCGCCATTACGCTGGCACAAGCCACGTTTCCCGAAGGTTCCTCCAGACGAATCGTTGTCGTCACCGACGGCAATGAGAATATGGGCAACGCGACACCGCTGGCCCGAAAACTTGCTGAGGATGGCGTCGGCATCGACGTCGTGGCCGTTCCCTTGAGTCCGACGCCGGAGGTCGCCGTCGAGCGAGTGATCCTTCCTCCGAACCTACGCAAGGGGACACCGTTTGAGGCCCGAATCGTCGTCAACAATCTTACTCCCTCCACCGTGGAAGGCGATGGGACCGTCAAAGGAAAGATAAAACTCGCGCGGCGGTTCGGATCACACGTGGAAACGTTAGCGGAACAAGATGTTGAATTACCGATTGGCAAGACGGTCTACCCCATCAAACATGAAATCGACCTGCCCGACTTCTACGAGTACGAAGCGACTTTTTCACCCATCGATCCCGAAGACGATTTCGTTTCGCAAAACAATCGCGCCACTGCATTCACCCACGTCCAAGGACAAGGCCAAGTCTTGTTGATCGAAGACAGTGAACACCGCGGCGATGGCGGCGAATTCACCTACCTGGCCGAACGGCTTCAGGCGATGAATATCGACGTCACCGTGCAATTCACCGACGAGCTGTTCACAAGTCTTGGTGAACTGCAGCGGTACGACGCCATCATTTTAGGGAATGTCCCCCGTAGCGGAGGTGATTCATCTGGAGCACTGTACAATTTTTCGGACGAACAGATCGACATGTTGGTCCGCAACACGCAACAAATGGGGTGCGGACTGCTGATGATCGGCGGGCCAGCCAGTTTTGGTGCCGGAGGATGGGCCAATACGAAATTGGAAGAGGCGATGCCGGTCGATTTCCAGATTCGCAATCTCAAGGTCCAAGCCGTGGGTGCCCTGGTGATGTGCATGCACGCGTCGGAAATGGCAGAAGGCAACTATTGGCAAAAGGTTATCTCACGCGAGGCCCTCAAAGCGCTCGGCCCACAAGATTACTGCGGGATCGTGCACTGGGAAGATCAAGTGGGGCAGGAAGGTTGGTTATGGGGCAAGCCAAACGGTGTCATCAAGGTCGGGACTCGACGCGAGGAAATGGTCGGGCGACTCAACCAAATGACTCCGGGAGACATGCCCGAATTCGAGCCAGCCATGAAAATGGCACTCGCAGGAATGAATGCCATACCAGAGGCAGCTGTCAAACACATGATCATCATCAGCGACGGTGATCCGTCGCCTCCTCGCAACGCTACCTTGCAAGCGATGAAGCAGGCCAAGATTCAGGTCTCCACGGTGGCGGTCGGCACGCACGGGCCGCCCGGCAGCACGCCGCTACAGAATATCGCTAATGTGACAGGTGGGAAGTACTATGTCGTCACGAACCCTCAGGCTCTGCCGCGAATCTATCAGCGAGAAGCCCGCCGCGTCGCCCGACCATTGGTGATCGAACGCGATATCGCTCCCCAAATCATGCGCCAACACGAAATGCTCACCGGCATCGACGCCTTGCCACCGATCAAAGGTTTTGTCATGACGTCGGTGAAGGAAAATCCACTCGTCGAAGTTCTCGTGCGATCCAATTTTCCCAGCGACGAAGAGAATTCGACCATCCTCGCCAGTTGGAACTATGGCCTGGGACGTACCGCCGTGCTCACCACCGATGCTGGCAGACGATGGGCCTCCAGTTGGACGAGCTGGGAAAACTACGACAAACTATTCAGCCAGGTCGTCCGCTGGGCGATGCGCCCTACCGGAGACACTGGCAAGTTCGCGGTCGCCACAGAATACAAAGATGGCAAGATGCGCGTCGTCGTTGACGCACTCGATAAGGAAGACAATTTCCTCAATTTCTTGTCGGTGACCGGTTCGATGATTGGACCGTCGATGGACGCCAACGAGGTCCGCCTGCAACAGACTGCCCCAGGACGATATGTGGGTGAATTCGACGCCGATAAACCAGGAAGCTACTTCTTGACTCTCAACCCCGGGCTGGGTGAAACGCCGATCCGGACCGGCGTGAACGTCCCGTATTCCGCCGAATTCCGCGAACGCGAAACCAACGAAGCCTTCTTGACGTCATTGGTCGAGCTGAAACCCAAGGGGGGGGAAGCGGGTGAGATTCTCGGACAGCTGCAATCGGACGCTTCCATCGCCGGGATCGTCAACGAACACGACACGTTCCGCCGCAGTCTGGCCAAGGCGATCAATAGCGACTATATCTGGCCCTACTTGGTATTGATCAGCGGCTGCGTGTTTCTGGCCGACGTGTTTGTGCGGCGAGTCGCCGTGCACTTTTATTGGATATTGCCGATGTTAGCGGCCGCCCGCGATCGAGTGCTCCGCCGTGAACGCACCGACGAGCCCGACAAGCGGATGGAGCGGTTGCGCAGCCGTAAAGCACAGGTGGCGGACGAAATCGATCAACGTCGTGCCGCCACGCGGTTCCAACCCGAACCCGACCAGGACGTAGATGTGTCTGTGCTGGATGCCACCGTCCAACAGACAACACGACCGGAAACCAAGGCGTCGCCCAAGTTGTCGGGCGAACCTGCAAAAGAGGAAGACGATTTCACATCACGACTGTTGAAGGCAAAACGAGAAGCCATCAAAGATCGGAAGAAGGACGATTCCACCGACAACTAGCAAATCGATCATTTGGTCATTCCCATTTCGCCTTCGAACCACAATCACCCATCCTATTACCTTGACCCACGATCTCGGGGAGAATCAATGAGTATCGGCGAACAGTTGCGACAACAAGCTGAAGAGTTTCGAACGCGGTATCAAAACCTGCGTGAACAAATTGGCCGCGTCATTGTCGGGCATGACGAAATTGTCCATGGCGTGCTGACCTGCCTGTTCGTAGGGGGACATTGCTTGCTAGAGGGAGTCCCCGGGCTGGGAAAAACGCTGCTCGTACGCACGTTAGCCACCACCTTGAATCTCGATTTCTCTCGCATTCAATTCACTCCCGATTTGATGCCCGCCGACATCCTGGGAACAAACATGGTGATGGAAAGCCCGGACGGGCGTCGCGTGTTCGAGTTTCAGAAAGGACCGATCTTTACTCAGATTTGCCTGGCAGACGAGATTAACCGGGCGACCCCCAAGACCCAATCGGCGTTACTCGAAACCATGCAGGAAGGAACGGTGACCGTGGCCGGAACCCGCTACGAATTGAAGAAACCATTCTTCGTCATGGCCACGCAGAATCCAATTGAACAGGAAGGGACGTATCCGCT
>JAGQPD010000024.1 GCA_020426865.1 Planctomycetales bacterium | reverse complement strand
TCTTCCAGGAATCCGGATATCGAAAGCGCATTACGGTCGAATTCGAGGACATTCCCCACGATCTGCGGGGTGCCGCCTATCTCGACCTCAGCAACTTCACCCAACAACGGTGAATGCAAGGGATTTCCGTACGATTCCACACCGTTGGTCGCGAAGCGTATGTCGGCACCACGAATGGTCGTACCTGGCACTTCGTCTTGCTCCTGCAGACGAACCTGCAGCTGATACATGCCGCTAGTCAGGCCGCCATTGACGTTCGAAATCGACGTGCCCGCACTGCGAACGCGGACGTGATACGTCGTGATCGTATCGGCCGGGCCCGGCAATATGACTCGCATTCCAGCATCCCGCGGATTCGTCGAAAAATCATCGCGCGGCGTCGTGGGATCGATCGCCATCGGAAACGCCTTGACGCCTGCCGCTACCAAACTCAATTGACCATTCTGCTGTTCGGTAAACGAATTATTCGACCGAGCCAATACTTGCCCGGACGACGTGACCAATTCCACAATCGTGTCCAGGGCATGCGTCGTGCTGTCGATGTCCAACCACACCTGGGTGCCGGCCGTCGCCGTGAAGCTATAGACATCGATGTCGGCCGGGCGGTTGATAAAGCCCTGGACCTCAAACCCCAGCCTCAGATTCTCGTCGCCGTCTCGCTCGGACGGAGCCAGCGCGCCGATAAACTGCGCACTGAGCGGTGATTCGTTGGTCGCCGCGCTTCGCGGCAATTCCGATTCAATAATCGATTCGACGTTCCGGTCATGTGTATATTCGGCTAATTCGATGCTGCGCCAATCGCCAGGCGCCGGTCCCGAAGCCACACGATCGTTGTTCGTATCGGTCTGTAAAACACCATCGGGGTCAAACCCAGCCCCCACCGAATCATCCGCCAGCGACGTAAGAACCACAGGCCGACCGGGCTGACCGATGATCTGTAGCGCGCCACCGATACGGTCCGAGTTGTCGATTGGGACACCGTAGGTCGTAAAACCCGCATTGTTGGAATTTAGCTTGACAACCAGGCTCTCAGTCGGGCTGCTTTGTAGCCGCAACCCACCATAGGTGTGCGCGTCGGGGATGTTGATCGTATCATTGACAACGTGGACAATATCGGTGTCATCCCAAACACCTGCCGTCGTCAGCGTCCCGGCTCGGACCACCATCCCATTGACGTCATTTTCAGTCAATTGATTCATGCGAATCAGCGGTCCCTGGTTGTTGTCAAACGCAGTAAAGCGGTCGACCAGTCCGGTGGAACGTCCGCGGTCAATAACGTACTCACTGTTGAGCGCGCTGACGTTGATATTAATCGCCGGAGGATTATTGAAGAATCCCGTTCCCTGCGTACCACGCATCACATTGTCGACAATCACGGGCTGCGCGCCACGAACGAATATCGTACCGCTGGCGTGGCTGCCCAATCCAAATCGTTCCGCAGGCGCCTGGCCACCCGTCCCACCGGCGTTATCCTCGAACGTGCTGTGTGCGACGCGAACGTCTGCCTGATGAATCTCCAACACGTTAAACGACGCAAACGTGCCTTCCAACTTGGTGGTGCCGCCACCGTAGGCCAACACGGCATGATCCAATGACGCGGATGACGTGTGTCCGACGTAGATGCCGGCCCAATCACCGGGGTCCGGTAACCCGTCGTCCTCGTTGTCGTTCGTATCGTAAGTTCCGCCAGCCCCATAGCGATCGTCGGCCAATGACGTAAATACAATCGGCTTTCCGTCAATGCCTTCCGCCAATAACTGCGCCCCAAACGACACTTCAACCCGCGCACCGTCCAGCTTGACAACCACGCCTGGATCGATTGCCAACCGAGCGTCGGTGCGAGCCGCAAATTGCAGGTCATCCGGATCGGCGTCGAACGGCAACACCGGTCCGCCGGGAGTCCCCTGGATTTTGAGGACTTCTGGCACCACGTGCACGATGTCGGTATCATCCCACCGACCACTAACTGTCAACGATTGCAGACGTTGCCCGGCCGGCGTTTGAATCCTGACGAACAGCCCATTGATCGAATTGTCCGACAGATGATTGCCGCGAATGTCGGGGCCGATGCGTACCACGTCAGACGTAAATGGGACCGTCTGATACTGAGCCGTGTGGAAATTGGTTTCTTCAAAGCTGTTGGGATTGGCCGATATCGCCGCGTCGGCACTGCGAGTGATATTGCTGTACGAGACCGTCGGACGCGCGTCGGTCATATGCACCGCGGCAATCCGCGTCGGAATTGAATCGACGACTACAAAACCACCGCCATAGCGGATATCCGCATGGTTCACGTAATTCAGGAAGATTCCCTCTTGCTCCCAAACAAATAACCCGTCAGCCCGATCGCGATCATTACGGAACTCCAAGCCGCCCCAATCACCGCCGGTGGGACGCGTCGGTAAGGGATTCGTGTCGAAACCGATCGTCTGGTCGTTGTAGGACGTGAAATGGACGTCATTGCCGGGAACGCCCAATACCTGCAACGCTCCGGCATGTCGGTCACCACCCAACGCCGAACTACCAACGCCGATCCGTGCCGAACGCAGCTTGAATACCGCGCCAGCGTCGACCATCACCGTCACCCCGGCTGGTACTTCGAGTGTCGATCCATCGGAAAGCGGTCGATTCGATGCCTGCGACAGATCGAACCCGATTTCATACGCCAAATTATCCGACAACGTACTGACATCGCCATCGGCCCCCCCATTGCCAACCACGCGAACGATCGTGACACCGTCCGGCGCCACGGTGGCATCGGAGATGTTCGTTCGAGCAGCCGCTGCTTCCATCGCGTCTGGCAAAGAATTGAACGGGCTCGCCAAGGTACCCGTACCACCGGCTGGTGCCGACTTGTCAACGAAAATCGTGTCGGCCGTGGTCTGTGCCTGGAACCAGAAGTTGAATACGCCACCCGGTACGCCGTCCGCGTCGCCGTCGAGCGCCGTGCCGGTCGAATCAACAATCGACGTGTTGACGTCGGGGCGGAAATTCAGCCGAAGTTCATAGGCACCCTGCGTCGTCCCTCCCATGCCACTATCGGCAATGCGTGGGTCGTACGTATCGTTACCACTAGCAGATACCCCAACATAGTACGTGCCCGGACTCAGTTCCAGCTCAATATACGAGTCGTTGCTGAAGTAATCGTCGTTCTGCGACAACAATTCGAATCCGCCCGTGCTGTTCTGGCGGTACAGCCGCATCACGGTATCGAGTTGACTGGAGTTTTCCAGGCGTTCGGCGAAAGTCTCGAGCGTCAGGGCGCCTTGGCTGTTGAGCGTGAACCGATAGAGGTCGATGTCCTTGCTTTCGGGCCGGTAGAGATGTTGCAGATGGACAATGTCGTTGTCACCGGGAAACAGCGGCTCGATGGGGTTGCCGAGCGTTTGCCCGCGGTCGTCTCCCATGATCGTGGGGGGAGGTAGTTCGTAGGTATGTCCGAGCCCCAGATAGTGGCCGATTTCATGCATCGCGGTATCGAACCAGGCCTGGGCCCCGGGGATGTCGGTCGCGCCAAACGTATCGTCCCAGATTTCGGCATTGTCCATGATGACGGTCGGAAGCGCGCCGTAGACGGGATCAATCGCGGATCCCGACACACCGATGACACCACCCGGCCCAGTAGGAATCTCGGGGTCAATCGCCCGCATGTCCCCCGTCACGACGGTAACAAATCGAATTCCAGCCTCGATCAACGCCTGTTCGCCACCTTCTTCGACTTCGAAGAACTGGACGCCAGCCTCGGATTCGTACAGGGCAAAGATCTGTCGCGCCAATTCCTTTTGGTTTTCGGTAATCACGTTATGCAGCGGCACGCCCTTGGGCGTCACGCCATACACATCTCGGAACGAATAACCGAATCGCGTGATCCCCATCTGGGTATCGGGATTGCTGTTCACATGCGTCTGGTAGGTGTCGTCGCGGTGCCCCGGATCCTCGTTCGATCCTGGATAGTCGAGCAAATACACTTGGGGCTCGATGGCCGCCGATACGATGACGTTTTGCGTCCCAATCGCTTGCAGATTGCGCGCCGTCGCGAAACTGTCACCAGGCTCTTGTGACAGGTCCAAGTTGATTTCCATCGGCGCGGCCGAGCGAGTTTCGGCGGTACCGATCCGCAAACGAAACGTCCCGGCACCGTTGCCCAAATTCGTCAACGAAGTAGAAAACGTCAACGTCGCTTTGTCGGCCACGTTGTCGTAGCTGACCGCCGTCGGCAAATAGAGATCGTCGTCCAGATTCGATACCGAGTCGTGGGTGTAATACAAACGATAGAAGGCGGGGTTGCTGGCCGATGTGGGATTGAGGTCGTCATCGCTGAAATAGACCTCGATCTGATTGGTAGCCTGCTGCAGCGCGCCGCTGGCATTACGCGTTACCGGCTGCGGGACGACGGCCACAACTTGCGCACCAAGGTCGAGGTCGAACCGCATTTCGAAGTTCGAAGCCGAATTGAACGCGTCACCATTGACGTTGGTCAATGGACGGGAAGTGGCACCGAACAGTTCGATGCGATAACGATCGTCGGGGAGCGTTTCTGCGAAGCGAATGATTACCTGGTTCGGCGTGTTCGGATCGACATCCATATAGCCAGGCGTCACAATAATGTCGTCGCCGTCGTCGAAGATGCCGTCGAGGTTACTGCGGGAGATACGGATCCCGGTATCGAGCGACGTCGTTTCGATCTCTTGCCCTTCGTTGAAGATCAGCGTCAACTGCTGGGGGGCCTCATGCCGCACGTCGCCATTGCGGAGAACCTCACCCGAGTTGGGATTGACGGCAATCAGCTGAGGGCCGACGGCCAAGAGCTGTCGAGGTTCTAAGTTTTCGGGCCGCAGCGTGTTTCCAGCTCGCGATTTCCGGCGGCTCCGTTCACGCATCTTCCGCTTGCTGGCGGAATCCCACAAACGCCTTTTGGTCATGGAACAAACCTCAACAATTAATATTCAATCGACAATTTCTAATTAGGCGGCCGCTATCCAGTCTAACGACGGCGCCGCCACCTGTCTGCTAACTTTGGCCTCCCAGCCAGACCTTCGTGATATCACTGGCCAACTCATCGCCCACCACATCCTGCCGGTGCTGCTCGATCGCCGGGCGTCGCCGGGCGACAGATCGCTCACCTCCCCGACCGCTCCACGCATCGGCAAACGCCTCATCCACCGCGGCGGCCGTCCGCACCCGCGCTACCGGCGGCCGAATACTATACATACGTACACTATTCTGATGATGACTGACGACGACCGCGTCGGGGGTCACCAAAGGGGTGCTGGTGTTTTGGGCCGGGTCATCCTGGGCGACCATTGCGGCGAGGTCGGAGACGGGGGTGATCGAGCCGACGGAACTGGCAGCGGCGGCACTGACGGGGAGGCGGTTGATGATTTGGACGACGTCGAGGGGCGTGACAAAACCATCGCCATTGACATCCCAGAAGCGGCCGGGATTGGTATCGGTTCGGGGGATGGGGAGGCGGCCGGTTTCATCGGCGGTATTGCCGGAGCCGAGGGCGATACGATCGAGTTCGTTGATGATGGAGACGACATCGACGGTACCCATGGCGCCATCGCCATTGACATCGAAGC
>JAGQPD010000647.1 GCA_020426865.1 Planctomycetales bacterium | reverse complement strand
CATGGCAGAATCAAGCTCCGACAAGGTTTGGAAAAATGCCGCACGAGCCAACACGGGACTTTCGTGTATACTGGATCTCGGTCCTCTCGTTCACGATAACTTTTCTTTGTGAGTGAACCATTGCGAAATCAACTAATCGTTTCGTTGGTGTGCCTGGTGCTGTTGTTGCCGTTGGTGTCGTGCCGAGACAACAGCACATCAAATGCGCCGGGCAGTCGGGACGATTCTCGGCGACCCCGTGGTGAGGGGGAGGTGGTGCAGACGCCCTCGTCGTTATCCCGATCGCCAGATGATTTGCCACCCGCCGATGACAATTCAGCAAGTGTCGCGGGCTTGGCCGACACCGATCCGGAAGATGTAGATGCTCGTACGTCCGCCGAGCAAGGCGTTACTGCTGTGTCACAACGTGACGGAGACGTCGATTTGCCATCACCAGAGGGTTCGGCCGCGATGATGACGGCACCGGGCATGGAAAGTCGCGATTATGTAGCTCCGTTGGCCGACGCGTATCGGCGGCTCGATCCGACCGAAGATGGCTGGCAGAGCGAGGCATTTAACGATGCGGCGGGGCGGACCCTCTCGGAGTTAACAAAGGCCTTGGCGCATGCGAAGGCCACCGAATTTGCCAGTTACGACAGTGATCGTTGGAAGCATCTGTTGGCGGAAAGTTTTGAATGTTGCCAGCTGCATGCCTACCAATCAACGGTTGTCTTTCAGGACAAGACCATCCAGATACGGCGCACCCCCGTCGACAAGCCGGCGCCGGTTGGCCTGCGGGGACCGAACGGTTTTCAACAGGCGCTGATGGGTCTGGTCAACATTTTCAAGGCCGGCACGCTGGATCATGTAAAATTCAAGCTTTACCAGATCGATCCGACGCCGGAAGGTGTAAGCACAAAGATCATCTTTCAAGCGTCGGGCCCGGTGGCTGGTGGCTCCAATGAAATCAATGCCATCTGGCGAGTGTTGTGGACGGGGGATGCACGGGCGCCCAAGTTGGCGCGGATCGAGGTTGAATCGTGCGAAGAAGCGCGGTACCGCGGAAGCGACACGTTTATGTTTGCCGATTGTACGCAATCCGTAATGGCGGATACCGATGCATATCGCAATCAATTTTTGTATTCCACAGACTATTGGCGATCGCGTGTGCCCAGCAACCTGGGGCTGGACGTGGTTGCCAATCACGGCATGGCGATGGGGGACGTCAATGGCGATGGCCTGGAGGACCTGTATATCTGCCAACAGGGTGGGCTCCCGAATCGCCTGTTGATTCAAAATCCAGATGGTACGTTGCACGATGCCACTCGCGAGTCAGGCGCCGATTGGCTCGACTACTGTTCCTCGGCGCTGCTCGTCGATTTCGACAATGATGGCGATCGCGATTTGGCGGTGGTGGAACAGTTCACGTTGATCGTGATGTCCAACGATGGATCGGGCCGGTTCTGGACCAAGGCTCGGATCGACCGCCAAGCGCAGTGCTATTCGTTGACAGCTGCTGATTATGATAACGACGGCGACGTTGATATCTATTCTTGCGGATACAATCCGTCTGCCTCAGACATCCGTCGCGGTGCGATGGGTGAACCGATGCCTTTTCACGACGCGAACAACGGTGGACCAAATGTGCTGTTGCGTAACGATGGCGACTTCAAGTTCACGGACGTGACTGTCGAATCTGGATTGGACGTGAACAACCGCCGTTACAGTTTTGCCGCGGCATGGGAGGACTACGACAACGACGGCGATGTCGATCTCTACGTCGCCAACGATTACGGTCGCAACAATTTATATCGAAATGACGCCGGAACATTCACGGATCTAGCAGCGGAATTCAAGGTGGAGGATGTGTCCGCGGGCATGTCAGTCAACTGGTCCGACTTCGATCGCGACGGTTGGATGGATGTGTATATTTCCAACATGTTTTCGTCCGCTGGCAATCGGATCACGTATCAGCGGCAATTCCAGTCGGATGCATCCGAAGACGTACGACATCAATTTCAGCGATTGGCGCATGGCAATACGCTGTACCGCAACACCGGTGACGGTCGGTTCAACGACGTAACGGATGAGGCCAATGTGTGGATGGGCCGTTGGTCGTGGGGTTCGCGGTTCGCGGATCTGAATGCCGACGGCTGGGACGATCTAGTCGTGGCCAACGGCTTTATTACTACCGACGACACGGGGGATTTGTGAAGTTGCTATTGGCGACAGGTCGTGTCGCAATCACCAGTCGATGATTATTCTCCCGTTCAGATGTTGCGTTACCAGCAGGGGTGGAAAGCGTTGAACCGTCTGTTACACGAGGACCATTCCTTTAGCGGTCACGAGCGGCATTGCGTGTTCCTCAACACGCGTCCGACGGACGCCAGCGGTCAGTTCGCTTGCATTTCGGCGACAAGTGGCTTGGATTTTCCGGAAGACGGCCGAGCGGTTGTGGCGACGGATTGGGATTTTGATGGCAAGCTGGATTTGTGGATCACTCATCGGACGGCACCGCGAATCCGGTTGATGCGAAATCAGATCCAGAACGACAATCATTTTCTCGCGGTCCGCTTGGTGGGGGACGGAAGGCAAACCAATCGCGACGCGATCGGGGCGCGCGTCGAATTGCGATTGGCCGAAGACCCGCAGCGTCCACTGATCAAGACCGTTTACGCAGGAGACGCGTTTGTGTCTCAAACGGGGGCATGGCTGCAGTTTGGTCTGGGCACGTCGGCTAAGATCTCATCCCTTTCGGTGCATTGGCCTGGTGGCGAAAAGCAATCGATCGCCGGTGTCAAGATTGACGGGCGATACGTGATCGATCAGGCCAGTGGCAAGGCGACACAGTGGACTCCCCCAGCCAATCGACATCCTCTGCAACCGGCGATTCAAGAATTGGCCAAGCCGGACCCGCGAGCCCGAATTGTCCTTGCCGCGCCTTTGTTGTTGCCAACGATCCACACCCAAGGCAACTCGACGTCAGTCAACCAGCGATTTCAAGGTCAGACACTCATTGCCCTTTGGTCGACAACGTGCGTCCCCTGTCTGCACGAACTGCAAAGCCTGACCGAGGCTAAGCCGCGACTCGACGCCGCCGGCATTGACGTAGTTGCCATCAACCTGGATCGCGTGCAATCGACCGGTGATGACAACGGGTCGTCGGACTCTGGTTCGGCGTCGGACGACGACCAGGCGGCTGTGCTGCTGAAAAGGATTGGATTTCCTTACGCGGCCGAGTATGGCACGCTGGAGTTGGTCAAGAGCCTCGACGTGTTGCAGCGAGCGATCTTGGATCGCTGGAAGGACCTTGCGGTCCCTACAAGTTTCTTGGTTGATGAATTCGGTACCGTGCGAGCAATCTATCAGGGCGCGGTTGACGTTGACCAGTTGGTGCAGGACGCAAGACTAGCGGAATTGTCCGACGCCGATTTGCGTGATGCGGCTGCGCCGTTTGCCGGTTCGTGGATCGGCGGACCGCCTGGCCCTGAACCGCTGCAAGTCACTTCGAAATTCATTGATGCCCGAATGGCGACCGAAGGACTTGCGTATCTGCGGCGTTACGCTGAATTAGCGGATAGTATCGCTTCACCCGAAGCGAAGGTCGGCATTGCGGACTTGTTTTACGTAATGGGTGTTTTGCTGCGTGACCAGAATGAACTGGACGGAGCGAAAAACTCGTTTGAACAGGCGATTCGCTATAATCCCACCGATTTTCGCACACATTCCGACATGGCCTCATTAGCGGCCCAAACGGGCGATTTTCCGCGCGCCGCCAAGGCCCTGACCGATGCCCTGACGATCAAGCCCGACGACGTCAACACAGTCCGCAAGATGGCCCTGGTGCGGATGTCTCAAGGACAACTGCCCGAAGCGATCAAGCTATTTCGGCAGGTTGTGTCGACCAATCCTCGCGATGTCGCCGTGATCTACAACTTGGCAAACGCATTGCGATCGGTCGGGGAGATCCAAGAGTCATTGAAATTGTATCGGCAGGTTTTGGAGATCGATGACCGAATGATCTTGGCAGCCAATAATCTGGCATGGATTCAGGCGACCCACCCTGACGCTCAGTACCGCAATGGCAAGGAGGCCTTACGATGGGCGACACATATCTGCGAAATAACAAAGTACCGGCAACCTGATGCGTTGGATACACTGGCGGCCGCACAAGCGGAATCTGGCGACTTCGACTCGGCGGTCAAGACCGCCGAGTCCGCTGCGGAACTCGCTAAAGCAGCCAAGAACAACCAGTTGGAACAGGCGATGCACAGCCGCGCCGAACTCTATCGTGAAAAGAAACCTTACCGAGATCAAGGACTCGCAACCAAGTAGCATACATATCGTTCCGCTGACTTCACATAGCTCCAGCCGTGTCCTAAGCGCAACCAATCAACTCCGCGACAACCAACTCCGGCAAGAACG
>JAGQPD010000646.1 GCA_020426865.1 Planctomycetales bacterium | reverse complement strand
CGACGGTGGCTCGCGGCAGGAGCGCCCCGAAGTCCGCCAATGGTTGTTCGTTTACGGTACGCTATCGCTGGCTTATCAAGCGTTGGTACTGTTAGGTTTACTGTGGTTCGTGCGGGGAGTGCTGGCCGTGTTGCATTTGGAATCGTTATTGATCGTATTTGCGTTGTTCGTCTGTTCCATGTTGCTGGCTGGTCCGGTCATGACGCTACTGCGGGTATTACGTGTGCCTGGAGTATGGCAGCAAGCGAGTAGGTCACGAATGATGGCGACAGCCATTGCATTTGGATTGCTGGTTGTGGCGGCGTGCGGCATACCGATTCCCAATTACGTGAAGACGCCGGCACTGGTGCGAGCGGAAGACGCTGCAACGATATATGTGACACGGCCCGGGCGGTTAGTCTCGACAGTTGATGCCAATCGACGAGTGGCGACTGGAGAGGTTTTAGCACAGTTGCAGGATTGGGAATTGGAAGAGGAAGTGTTGGAGGCGAACGCGGCCTACGAGCAACAGCGGGTGCATGTTAACGCGATGAGGTCGCTGCGAAGCTACGATCCATCGGTGCGCGGCGAATACGAATCGGAAAAGGAAAAGCTGGAAACAATGCGACGTCGTTGTGAATACCTCGCCGAGGAACTCCAGCGGCTGACATTGCGGGCGCCCCGCGACGGTTGGGTTCTTCCCCCGGCCGTACGTGCCGAAGAGGGTGAGCACGAACGGCTTGCACATTGGACTGGCACACCGCTCGATGAACGGAACCGCAACAGCTTGCTCGAGGAACGGACCGAGTTGTGCACGATTGGCGATCCAGCGAAACTCGAAGCGGTATTGCTGGTGAATGAGTCGGACGTGAGTTTGATTTCGGTAGGCCAGCCGGTCAAGCTGCGAGTGGACGGTGTTGGGGGATCGCTGGTGCGAGGAACGATTAGAGAAGTGTCGCAGGTTGGCAGTGTGGTCGACCTGCGGCAGTTTGGCGGAAAGGGTGGCCGCGAGCGGTTGTTGGAACCGAGTGAACTGACGCGACCAACGCAAGTGGTCTATCAAGTACAAGTTCGGCTCGACGGCGAGATGCATCCGTTGCTGATCGGATCGCGCGGTACCGCACTGGTGCGGTCCAACGCCACAACAGTGGCATCGCAATGCTACCGCTTTCTGCGCGAACATGTCCGCAGTAGCTTATAGGCACGGATTCGTCGATCATAAGCGATCACCCGCCGACACAGGAAAAGCGGCAGCGGCAAGCCGTCCGGTAGCAACACGGCGCAAGCCGTCCGGTACTACAACAGCTGAAAAAAAGGCCGAAAGCTCCTCTCGGATCACCGGAGGGAAGGATGCCGCCTAACGCGGCCCGTAGGTTGTCACGGTCGAGCAGGGTGGTGTTACCAGCAGTCGATATGGCAGGAAGAACGTACTCTTCAGGAAATGTGCCATGGAAAAAGCGGGGTCCCAATATCCGGCTGTCAGCCCGTAGCGTTCAAGTGCGACGTCCTCAAAATAGAGCGGGTGATGTCGAAAGCCCAAGGCGGGGTTGGAATAGGCGAATCGCAATGATCCGTTGTGATAAGCTACGTCGGTCATCACCACGTGACCGCTCCCCAACGGTGCCCCCAGATCCGGCTGGGCGATCTTGGTTTCCTCGCGAAGGCCGATATCAGCCGTCAATTCGGCGATCGGGCGGACGTTGGCTGCAGATTCGGTCGTTGGGAAACGTTCCGGCACCGACGGCAGTGTGTCGTCCGAATTTTGGTTGCCGTCACCGATGAGCACATCACTTGGCGAAGGACTACAATCGGTTGCGGTTTCTCCAGCGAGCGGCGATTCGCCGACAAACTCGTCCGGCAGCCAGAAATGCTCGCCCAGCGACGACGATTGTTCTACCACTGGCGGTGGCAGTGGGGCCGACTGCGCTTGGACCGTTGCATGTGCCCACAACAACGCAAGGATGATGCTCGAAGGTCGGCACGCGCAGATGAACGACCGTCGGTCGGATGAATGTGACATTGATTAAGGTGTCCCTACCAAGTCCAGCTTCCTTGCTCGGCTGACGATGACGTGCCAATCACGTCGTGCGTCCACAATTATCACTAGCAATCTTCGGCGCTCCCGTCTGCAAACACAAACGGAAACCCGGTTGCCGTCGTGCCTAGCGCATCAGCCACCTTGCATGCATGCATTGCGATGCTCAAAGACGTTACACACGGCCCGCCAATCGATAAGGTAGACTTGATTCGCTCGTCTTTCCCAATCCGATAACTTTTCCCGACCGATCTAAAGAAGTGCGTTGTACTGCGCTTAAACTGCGCCTTCGTTGTACTTTGCCCACGTTGGTAGCGATTAATCACGTCATGCCGGTCACAACGGTCGTACGACGTAAAGGAAGTATCAGTAGAGATTGACAGAAGCGATGACGCGGCAGGGAGGAGAGTGACGGCAAAAGGATTTGCCCGACGTAGAACCATTTTAGGGCTGATTCCGTATGCAAATACCGTTTCTCCAGCGGTGGTTGAATAGCTCACGCTACCAGGGCCAATCTCGGCGTCCCACCCAGGATGTCGATGAAGTGCTTTCGTTGCGCCGTCTGGAAGATCGCCTTGTGCTCGACGGCGCCTTCACGGTTGGTGCAGGGATATTGACGCTCGATGCCTTGGATTCGACCACACTGACCATTACGGAGAACAATGCTGGCTCGCGGTACGAATTCACCCTATCCGGTGGGACAACCGATGTTTGGAGCGGCTCGTCGTCCGATGCCAACGTCAATGGCAGCACGGTGGCCGTCAGAAAATCCGCTTTTAGCACGCTCGTAATCAACGACAATTTGGGTAATGGCATTTCCGTCGTGTTTGACGAATCGTTTGCGCGAAACGCCGTGACCATGACCGGCGTTGGCAACATTTCCCAATCGGCAGGAACCAGTGTCAACGTGACGACGCTGTCAATAACGACCGAATTGGATACCAATACTGTTGTGCTCGACCGATCCGGTAACGATTTTGGAACGATGTCGGTCAATTCTGGTATCTTCACGATGCGAGACCAGAACGGACTTGTACTTTCATCGAGCGACGCAAGTGCGTTATCGGTTGTCGCCGGCGGCAACGTAACGCAACAGAACGACGCGATCATCAGCATCGATGGTGACATGTCCGTGACCACTTCTAGCGGCATCATTACGTTGGCTGACGACAGTGGAAGTGACGGGGGCACCGATGAATTGACGGTAGGCGGTACCGGCACCTTCACCGCGACTGGAAACATTCGTATCGGCATTGACACTTTGGGCGACAATTCGACCGCTACCGCCGATTTCGGAACTCTGCAGCTTGCCAGCAGTGCCGGATCGATTACCGTCGCAGAAGACAGCTCGACCGAATTGGGATCGTCTTCGTCTAGTACGTCCATGACGATCGATTCACTCGGCGACATCACGCAAGTTGATGACGCTGTCATTACCGTTGGCACGAACGGCACGTTTCGGACGAGCAACGGTGCGATTGTTCTCGCCAATGATCCCAATGGGAATTCAGCCGACATCTTGTCGATTTCGGGAATAGCTCTATTCGACGCGACGAGCGATATTCGTGTCGGCGTCGATGGCGCCGGAGCCGCCTCATCGGCCACCACCAACTTCGGCTCACTCTCCGTCTCGTCCGTCAACGCACTGACGGATACGGTCATCACCATTCACGAAGACAGCGCCACGATTCTAAACGATATCCAAGCGGAAACGCTCGCCATCTCGTCCAACGGTGGTATATCTCAATCAGGAGTCGGCGATGTAACGGTCGAGTCGGCGGCATCGTTCATGGTGACCGATGCGACAGCCCAATCGGTAATTCTGGACGTGGGCACGAATGATCTATCCGACGACATTACGGTCAATGGTCTCGTAGCCAACTTGCAGTTAACGTCGGTGAACACTAGCCAGCCGTCGCTCGCACTCACCGGCGGTGCTGCTTCGCCATCCGGCAACGCGACGCTCATCTTCGCTCAATCTTCGTTTGTCCTGCCCGCGCTCAACGTGGGCGGCAACCTCAATGTGACCGCCAATGGAGATGTAACACAAGGCCAAGATGCCAGCGTCTCGGTCAGCGGTAACGCGAGTATTACCAGCAGCACGGGCAAGATCGTTGTCGCGGACGATCCGCTGGCGGCAGGCGGCGACAACTCCTTTACGGTATCGACAGGAAGTGCATCCTTTACGGCTGAAACTGAAATCCGGATCGGCGTAGACGTCGGCGGCAACGCCTCCGATGCCAACACGGCATTCGGCTCCCTCGCGTTGACGACACTCGGTGCGTCAGCCAACGCAATCGTTCACGAAGACTCGGACACCAGCCTGGCCAGTTCCAGTATTGTGGGTGATATTACGCTCTCGTCGACGGGCAACATCACACAAGTTGACGACGCCGTCATTGCGATTAGCCGAAATGCCGACATTTCAACGTCCGGAGGGAGCATTGTATTGGCGGACGACGTCAATGACAATGACATTGACGCGTTGACCGTCGCCGGAGTTGCCACCTTCGCCGCCACGTCGACCATTCGCATTGGCATCGATTCGTCTGACGTCGATTCTGGTGCGAATGTGACATTTGCCGCCTTGGGGGTGACCACTCAGAATAGTGCGGACGCATCGGTCATTGTTGACGGTGGCATCAGTTTCGTCGACAGCTCCATCGCGGGTTCGCTGTTGGCCGAAGCCACTGGTAGTATCGCATTGCAGGATGATAACTCGCTGACCGTTGGTGACAATGCAGCATTGATTTCCACTGCAGCCGTCACGCTGGGTAATGACACGGGAGACACCGTCTCCGTTGTCGGTCAATTGAGGGTATCGGCTGGGGATACCATTCGGCTGGGCGCGGCAACGGATGGAACGGATGCCGGTGCCACCGCGTCGTTCGGTTCACTCGCGATCGATACCACTTCTGGCGGCGCGACGATTGCCGAAGACGGGAATACGGTATTGGATTCGTCGTCAATCACCGGAACGATCCGCTTGCGTTCGTCAGGCACGATCGATGATTCCAGTGATGCGATGATCGCCGTGACCGGTGATGCGATCTTCATCGCCAGTGGCGACATCGTGCTGGCGGACGACCCGGGCGACGACGGCAATGGCGATAGTTTTGTCGTCGCCGGCTCCGCTGATTTTACATCCGCCAATGATGTGCGGATCGGTGCCCGGGTCGACGACCTTGCGTCTCAGGCAACAGCTCAGTTTGGGTCGGTGTCAATCTCCGGCTCGGGCGTAATCGTTCATCACGACGCGGACATCGTGATTGACTCGTTATCCGCCAACGTAGTTGTCGTTTCCGCGCTTGGCAGCATTACGGATTCGGGCATCGGCGATGTCGTCGTTGCCACGCAAAGCTCATGGAAGGTAACGGCGCCTGACGCCACAGATATCATCCTCGATTCAGCCAATAACGACCTTGCCGATAGTATGTTCGTGGCGGGGAAGGTGAATGATCTGCATCTGCTTTCCGGCAGTTCCGGCGCGGCGATCCTCTCGTTGTCCGGCGTCGACGGCGGCGACTTTTCTAGTGTTACGCTCGATTTTGCTAACGCCAGTTTGCAGCTCGACACCATGCACGTTGCCAATGATCTACACGTGGATACTCGGCACGAAATCACACAGGCGGAGGATATCGTCATCACTGTTGGTGGCAACGCGACGTTCGATTCGGCCGAAGGAACAATTACGCTGGCCCAGGATAGCTCGTCCACCGTGACAGACCAGTTGATCGTGACCGGCTCTGCAACCTTCGTTGCCACGGATGATGTCCTCGTGGGTGTGACTCCCGGTGGTGTCAATACGTCGGCAATCGTGCAATTCGGCACCTTAATATTGAATGTCACTGACGGGACTAATTCCACGGTCACGCGGATTCACGAGAGCGACGGTACGCAGCTTGCAAGCGTGGATGTCGATACGCTGTTCCTTTCCTCCGCTGGGACGATCGGGCAGGTTGCAGGTGACATTCAGGCTGCCGTCGCCACGACGTTCGATATCACCGGCCCCGCCGCCAATGTATTGCTGGGCACCACCTCCAACGACCTCTCCACGAATATCACCGTAACTGGAACTGTCAATAATCTTACGTTGACCTCTGTCAACAATACCAAGCCGACACTTTCCCTGCCCGATTCTTCGATCATTCCCTTCGGCGATGTCTCTCTGGCATTTAGCAGTGCAGATTTTGATATCCCAAATCTTCACGTTGGCGGCGATTTGACAATCAATGCCGGCGGCAACATTCGGCAGCTGAATGATACGACAGTCGACGTCGCGGGGAACATGACGGTTGCCACGTCCAGCGGTCAGGTTGTATTGGGTGAGGATAGCGATAATCAAAATGACGACGTGCTACACGTTACGGGGCGGCTCGCGGCATCGTCCACCGGCAATATCCTGGTAGGCGCCACGCTCGGCGGTGTTGGTACTGGCGCGAACGTGCAGCTAGGCTCGATCGCTGCCACGACGTCAGGTGGTTCTGTCTCCGTTTTTGAAGACAACGATATGAGCGTGGGTCCGATGGACGTTACCGGCGTGCTGCGGCTTGGTTCGTCGGCCAATATCTTGACGTTCGCTGACTCCACGGTCAATGTTACCGGAGACGCCGTTGTTGCGACCACCGCGGGCTCGATTGTCCTGGCCGACGATGCCCTGAACAACAATGTGGAAACTTGGGTCGTTGGCGGTAACGCACAGTTTCAGGCGACCGGAGATATTCGCGTCGGTGCGACCGCACTGGGCGTTGACACGGGAGCGACGGTGCAGTTTGGCACGCTGAACGTAGCGACAATTGCCGGCGTTACTGCGATAAGCGAAGATAACAGCACCACGATCGCGGGGCTGGTCTCCGATGGGCTCTTCCTACGGTCCGCCGGTTCAATCACCAATACGGCGGACGCCATCGTTACGATAACCGGCAACGCAATTGTCGACGCTGCCGCGGGGACGATCACGCTGGCGGAGGATTCCGATAACGATGGAATCAATTCGTTTACGGTCACGGGCACGACGAGCCTGATCGCGACGGGCGACATACGTGTGGGGGTAGACGGTGCCGGTATCAATTCGTTGGCCACGACCAATTTCGGCCAGCTGTCGATCAACTCCGTCAATGCCGTCACGCCCACGACTTCGCTGGTTCATGAAGATGCGAGCATGACGCTTGGTGCTGTCAGCGCCGATACGCTGACGCTTACGGCGTCGGGTTCGATTACTCAGGTGAGCGGCGTGCTTGATATCAACTCGGCACTTGTTATTGGTTCGACCGCCGCTAGTTCCGATATCCTATTGGGTGACACTGGTAACGATCTCTCAACGTCGATATCCGTCATTCAACAGGTTCGTGATCTAACGTTGGTTTCAGGTAACTCCAATGCTGCGACGATTGACGTGACCGGAGTCACTGCCGAAGATATCGTTTTGTCGTTCGCGAATGCTCCGTTGGTGTTGGATTCGATAGCAACCACGGGTTCGCTAACGGTTACGGCCGAGGGCAACGTCACCGATACTGCAGATGCCCAATTGCAGATTGCCACGACTGCGACGTTTACGTCTACTGCGGGTGCGATCACGTTGGTCGACGACACTGGCGTTGGAGGGCTTGGTCACCTGACGGTCGGAACCATTGCGACGTTCCATGCCGCGGGTGACATTCGAGTTGGCGTAATCTCTGATGGAACGGCGAGTACCCGTACTACCACGTTTGGAAGTCTAGTACTTGACACGCCCGGCGATGTGTACATTCGAGAAGATAATAGCACCATGCTCGACGCCGTCGATGTCGACGCACTGACGTTGTCGTCTCACGGTAATATCGAGCAGTCATCCACGCCAATCCAAATCGCGACCTCGCTCACTCTGGAAACCACCAGTAGCGGCAGTAGCATCATCCTTGCCGAGCCAACGCTCAACAACCTGTTGTCAGGCGACATTACGGTCAGCGGTCCGGTTGGGATACTTCAGTTGCAGTCGAAAACGGGTCCAATGACGACCGTTGACACGTCGGGCATCACCGGCAACGTGCTCGCATCGGCCAATCTGAACTTCACCAATTCGTCAGTTGTGTTGACGTCCATACTCATGCCGGGTTCGCTAGTCGTATTCGCGACAGGCGGTATCTCCGACGTTGACGGTGCCGCGATGCAGATTGGCGGGAATGTCACATACGCGTCGTCCGGAGGGACGATCATATTGGCAGATGATCCTGGCGCGGTCGCTGGCGATGCCCTGACCGTGGGAGCCGAGGCGACATTTGATGCCACGGCCGTGCGGGTTGGCGTGACTGCGGGTGGTGCTGATTCGGCAGCTAATACGAGTTTTGGACGATTGAGCGTAGCAGCCCACCTGGGCTCCGCTGTGATTCGTAGTGATGTTGCAACGGTGCTGGAAGACATTGACGTTGGAAACTTCTCGCTGCTGTCTGGAGGCACGGTAGGGCAGTCTGCGGGCTTTGCCGTGGACATTCAAAACAGCCTGACGCTGACCGGCAGCAGCAGCGCCGCCGACCTTGCCTTAACTACCGCGACCAACGAACTGTCCAGTTCGATCACGCTCGCGGGTAGCTGGAATAACGTGCATCTTGTATCGCAGCGAGTCCTGGCGACCACGGTTGGGGGACCGACCTTCGCCGCGACTGGCAATGTCGATCTCGACTTTGTCGGGAGCGTGACACTAGGAAGTCTCGATGTTGCTGGTGATCTGAATGTAACTACCGAGGGCTTGATCGCAGATAGCGATGGTACCGTGATCGATGTGGGTGGTGAGGCGATCTTCGACGCTGGCGCCGATGCCTCCGATACAATTACTTTGGGCGATGATCCCAATGGAACGGGAAGCGACCGCGTGACGGTCGTCGGTGTGGCCCGTTTTGTAGCCGGAGGGAATGTGCGGATCGGCGTGACATCCGGCGGAGCGAACTCGAATGCGGACACGCAGTTTGGTGCCATTGCGATTGTCGCCGCGGGTGCATCAGCCACGGTCTACGAGGATGGCGTAGCAACGTTAAGTGAGGTGAATGTCGATAGCCTCATACTCAGTGCCGCGACTGGAATCGATCAGGATGCGATAGGAGTGAGCGTCAATAGTGCACTTAACCTGACCGTCAACAGCATCGGTAGTGACATTCTTCTAGCCGAAGGGACGAACCATCTGTCAACCGATATCAGCGTCGCCGGTAATGCACGTGATGTAACTCTCGCTTCAATGGACGTGGGTACGCCAACGATCGACATGGCAGGGGTGACGGCAGGTCAATTGCAGAATGTCATCCTATCGTTCGCAGAAGCCAGCATCAACCTGGAGGACATGGACGTAGGCGGTGACCTGACGGTCGTGGCCAAATTCGATATCGCGGATGTCGAAGACGCCGTCGTTCAAGTCTCCGGCAATGCCACGTTCACGTCGACACAGGGGTCGATCGCCCTGGGCGATGATGCCGATCTGGACGACGTCGGGGCCATTACGGTCGTCCAGGCCGCGACATTCACGGCCTTCAACGACATCCACTTGGGATTCGCCAGTTCTGACCTTACCGACGTAAACGCAACCTTTGGTTCGCTTAGCCTGACGACCACTGGAGTAACAAGCGTTGTCGTCGTCCACGAAGACGACGATATGATTCTAAGTGGTGTGTCGGCACGTGATGTTGCGCTTAGTGCGGATGGCAACGTCGGGCAGGACTCGAACGGCATCACGATTTCCGATCGGTTGACGGTGTCACTGCGTCAGTCGGGGCATAACATCGATTTAGATGAAGCAACAAACGACTTGTCGGCGAGTGTCAGCGTTGCCGGCGACGTAAACGACCTAAAGTTGGCGTCGATAAACAGTGCGGCATCGGCATTGGACACGACAGGCATAATCGGGACGAACTTCAATGATGTCACACTGAACTTCTCCCAGACCAGCATCGCGTTGGATACGATGACGGTTGGCGGCGACCTGATCGTCACGGCGAGAAACGACGTGACAACCCTTGCCAATTCGCAGATCGCCGTCAGCGGAAATGCCACGATTACATCGACCAACGCCGATGTTATTCTGGCGGACGATGCGGGCCTGGATGGTGGTGAGGTATTCACAGTCACTGGCAGCGCAACGCTGACTGCCGGTGGTTCCTTGCGGGTTGGTGTTTCAGCGGCCGGAGCGGTGAACGATGCCACGGTCCAGCTTGGAACTGTGAACCTCGCCGTTGGCGATGCGGCAAGAATCGGCGAGGATGCATCGACGCAATTGGGGAGCGTCGTTGTGGACTCGCTGCTGCTGTTTTCCGACGGAGATGTTACTCAGACGGCCAGCGGCGTCACGGCAATAACTGCCGTAGAAATCAACGTTCTCGGTGCTTCTCGCAATATCACCCTAGATCAGGCCAATGACTTGTCGCCGAGTGTGAAGATCGTCGGTGACGTCAATAATCTTTCTCTGACGTCGGAACAATTGTCACCGACAGCGTTAGTGATGCCGGGTGTGTTCTCCGGCGATGTTACGCTCAACTTTACGCAGAGCAGCGTCGTGTTGGCGTCACTTAATGTAGGCGGTGCGTTATCCGTCCAGGGGAGTGGCAATATCTCTGATACTGCCGGCTCGCACATTCTCGCTGGCAATGGAGCGACATTTATTTCCAATGCGGGAACGATCATCCTGGCCGACAATGCCCTCGATCAACTCTCCATCGTCGGCGACGCATCGTTTCAGGCCGCGGGAATGATACTTGTCGGTGCTGAGGTCAGCGGTGTCGATAGCGGGGCGGGCGTGACCGCATCGGGTGCCGTCTTGTTCGATACGGCCGCGGCAGCGGTACTCAACGAAGACGATGCGGTGTCGGTCGGAGTCGTCGACGTTGGGACGCTCGTATTGGTTGGCGATTCGTCGATCGCTCAGCACGCGGTGGACACAATTACGGTTGCAAATAGCACAACGATCGCAATGGACGTGCCGGGCACGATAACGCTCACCAATGCAAATGACCTCTCACCCACTGTCGTTCTTCAAGGTGTCTACGACTCGGTCGACATCGTCACGATGCACAGCGGCTTAACGACGCTCGAGGGCGACCTGGCGAATGCACTTGTGCGTCTGAAGGTCACGTCCGAAGATGATTTGGCTTTCAATCTGGCAGCCATAAGCGGCAATCTCGAGCTAACGTCGAACGCAGGAGCGTTGTCGGATCTGAACGGCACGACCCTTCATGTGCTGGGAGACGCAATCTTCAACGCCTCAACATCCATTGTCCTGGCAGACAATGGGACGCCATCCAATACGGACCAGCTGATCGTCGATGGTGCCGTACGGTTTGAATCGGGCGGTGCCACTCGCGTTGGCGTGACGGCAAGTGGCAACGATTCCAGCGCTACCACTCAATTTGGCGATATCAGCGTTGTTGCGCTTGGTGGCACGACGGTGATCTCCGAAGATGCAAGTATTGCCTTGGATGCCGTGTCCGCAACTGGCCTTACCCTCATAACGCCTGATTCCATTGGTAATGCGGCGAGTGGCACCGGGGTCATCGACATTGCAAGTTCTCTAGATATCCGGCTGTTGGGAGCAATCGGCAACGTCCAATTGGCTGGTGATGATCTATCGAATAGCGTAACGATATCAGGAATGTCAACGGGGATCGCTCTGACATCGGGCAACAGCGGTCTCACATCGCTTACGACAGACGGTCTGGACACGACCGGAAGTTTTGCCGTCACTGTCGATGGTGCCTTGGCTCTGACTTCCAATAATGTTACCGGATCACTCGCTGTAATCGCAGGTGGAGATATTTCGACCGTTGACGACAGTCAAATCGGCGTAACTGCCAACGCATCATTTACGAGCACGACTGGCAATATTGTGCTTGCCGACGATGTGGGCCTGGATGGCATTGATTCGTTGATGGTGCTTGGGCAATCGACCTTCAATGCCGGTGGCAGTATTGCGGTGGGGCAGGTTGCCGGCGGAGGCGCGTCGGCGGCCAATGTCGATTTGGCGCAGGTGTCGTTTACAACGCTCACGGGCTCGGCCGCGTTGTACGAAGACGCCGAGATTGCGATCGATGCGGCCAACGTCGACAGTCTCTTGTTGTGGTCAACTGTGGGCATCAATCAGGTTGGCGCCGGAGCCATCGACGTTGGTACGTCATTGTCCTTGCAGGTGTCCGGGGCAACAGGAGATATCATCCTGGCGAATCCCCTCAATGACTTGTCTGGCTCCATCGCTCTTGCAGGTAGCGTGCGGGACTTGCATCTGTCGTCGCAACACATCGGTGCGACGAGCTTCGTTGCCGGGACCATATCGACGACGGGCAATGCCCTGCTTGATTTCGAGGACAGCCTGGATTTGCCAAGTCTTGATGTTGGCGGGCAGCTTCATGTTACGTCCAATGGGGACATAAGGAACATTGCCGACGCGCAGATTGGTGTTACCGGAAATGCGTTTTTTACCAGCATCGGCGGAGTGATTACCTTGGCCGACGATGTTAATGGTTTCGGTATCGAGGAATTGATAGTTGTTGGTGTTGCCAGCTTCTCAGCCGGTGGCGACGTTCGGGTTGGCGCCGATGGCGGGGGGAGTCCGTCGGATGCCGCAACGCAGTTTGGTCAAATTGCCGTGTCAAGTTCCGCCAACATTTTCGTGCACGAAGATGACGATATGTCGCTTCTAGGGATATCCGGGAACACCGTGCAGGTGTCCAGCGACGGCAGTATCACACAGACGCCGGCGACCAACTTGAATGTGGCCAATGCGTTGATCGTCACGCTGCAGGCGGCCGGTAGCGATATCATATTGAGCGAGTCCAGCAATGATCTGTCCGGTTCGATCAGTGTCTTCGGAAATGCACGCAATATCTATTTCGCGTCTCAGCACATTGGCCCGACTACATTCGGCGCCGGTGCACTCACGGCGACAGGCAATGTAACGCTCGATTTCTCCAGTGATATCGCACTGCCAAGCGTCGCCGCCCAAGGGACGCTGACCGTCTCATCGGCCGGCGACATCACTACGCTTGATGATGCCGTTGTCAACATTATGCAAGATGCCATTTTGGACGCGGGCGGATTAGTCAATGTCGCCAGTGACGCGGACGGAGACGGTGTTGACCAGTTTGTTGTGGCCGGTCTGTTTTCGGTGACAGGTACCGGCGATATTCGCGTGGGGGTGGACGGTGCGGGAAACGATGTGGCGGCCTTCACGAATTTCGGATCGCTTTCGATTGTAGCTCCTGGGCAATCGGCCATTGTGCGAGAAGATGACAGTACATTGTTGCGAGACATCAACGTTGCGTCCCTACGGCTATCGTCCGACGGCGACGTTGAGCAGGTGGCTGGCACGACGATCAATATTTCCAGCGATCTGACATTGGAGCTGACAAACGCAGTCGGTGATGTGCTGTTGAATGACGCGTCGAACGATCTGTCGGGCAGCATCGATCTGATTGGAACGTTACATGACTTGGACTTGAGCTCCCTGCACGCGGGGCCGACATTGTTTGGAGGCGGTTCGCTGGTGACCAACGGGAACGCGACGTTCACTTTCACAAACTCGTTGTCGCTGCCAAACCTCGACATTTTGGGAAGTCTGGTCGTCAATTCCAGCGGCGCTGTTTCGACCAAGGACGATGCACAGATCTCGGTTCAGCTTGACGCTCAGATTACGGGCAACTCGGGGATCGTTATTGCGGACGATGCCGACGGCGACTCCGTCGACAGTTTTGCCGTGGGTGGGCTCGCACATTTTATCAGTAACGGCAACATTTTCGTGGGGTCCGACGGAGTGACGGCAAGCTCCGCGAACGTTCAAGTGAATCGAGCTACATTTGCGACAAATACCGGCGATGTTGTCCTTCGTTCCGACGATGCGATTACACTGGTTGGAGACAACACCGCCAACGCCGTAGAAATTGTCACCGATTTGTCGATCGATAACGAAGAAGGCATGACGCTCGTCGTCACGGGCGACGCGAACTTCACGGCTGGGACGAGTATTCAGCTGTTAGACGATGCGGACCTCGCCGGCGGTGAATCGCTTCGAGTCGACGGGGTCGCTGTTTTTGTCGCCCCCAACGGAATCGACCTTGGGGTACACGTCGGCGACGGAAGTGCGGCCGATTCGGACCTGATACTAAATCAGCTGCGCTTCGCTTCATCGGCTGGCGTGAGGGCTTTCGCTGATACGGCCTTGACGTTGATCGGTGACTCGGCTGCAGATACGCTTGCATTGGCGAGCACTGTGGCGATTGCGGATCAACCAGCGACAACCCTCAACGTAGCAGGGGCTACGACCTTGTGGGCACCGACCGTTGTGCTTGGGGACGCGACATCGGCAAGGTTCGCGTTTGGCACACTCGCCGTTGCCGGGGCATCGCAAGCCACCAGCGTGACGGTCTTCGAAGCCGACGATACCACCATCACCGGGATCGACGCCCAGACCTTGCTATTGGGATCGCGAGGTAATATCCAACAGGGAACTGTAAGTCCATCGCACGCCGTTACGTCTACAAACGCGACATTCAATTTGCAAGTTGCGGGGTCAGACATCAGTCTTTTGAATCCCGCTAACGACATGGCGAATCTATCGATTATCGGTGATGGTGGCAATGTCGCCATCTTCAACAATGCTACCACCGTCGACCTGTCGTTGCTGACGGCGGGATTCGCGGATGTAGAATTGCACTTTGTCAACTCCGCGATCAATCTTCCCTCGTTCACGCTCACCGGGGCTTTGACATTGGAAAGTGGCGGGGCAATCACCGATGACGTGGGGGCAACGATCAATGTTGGCGGCGTATTGTCGATCGATAGCAACGGCGCCGATGTTACGCTCGGCGACAACGGAGCGGTACTTCAGTTTGGGGGGCTGCAGTTCGTCGACATCGGCAACCTGGACCTGACTGCAGTGGGCAATATTACGATCGCCGGCAGTAGTTCGGCCTCGTCTGCGACGATCATTGCCGCGGGTAGCTTGTCCGATGCCGAGGATGTCGCCATCGTTATCGCCGGTAGTGCCGATTTTCAAGCGACCGATATTACGTTGGCCGACGATGGGAATGGCAACGGCGCGTTGGGGGGTGGTGATCGGCTTGACGTTGGCGGGTTGGCGAAATTCTCCGCCGCCGCCAATCAGCACATCTGGGTCGGGGTAGTTGCATCGGGCGGAAGTCCGGTCGTTGCTTCGGACGCAGACGTGTTGCTGGGACAACTGACGTTCAATGCCATCGGCGGCGACGTCCGCGTCGCGGTCGACGGCAATGTGGCCCTTGACGGCGCGAACGACACGGACGACCTGACGCTGATCGCGACGGGGGATATCACCCAGGTCGCGGCGACGTCCCTGAAAGCCACGTCACTTGCCTCGTTTCGTGGTAACTCGATTGTTCTCGACCAAGACAACAACCTGGCGGCCACGACCTTCAATTCAGCGAACCACGTGCAGATCCTGCAGAACAACGCAGTTTTGCTGCAAGGAGTGAATCTGGCGGGTAGTTTGGACCTGCAAGGCACGACGATTGTGTCAACAAGTGCGGACGTCAACGTCGTTGGGTTGGCTGAATTCTCGGCAAATTCCATTCAGGTTGCCGGTCCATTCGATTCCGGTTCGTTGCGATTCAATAGTTCCGGCACTGTCGCTATTGCTGATGTCAACGATATCATTCTGGCCGGCGTCAGTGGCGCAGCAAGTACGCAACTGTCAGCTGGTGGTAGTATCTCGGACTCTGACAACGCGGCGGTCGTCATTGCGGGGGACGCCTCGTTTACGGCCTCTGGTGCGATTCAGCTCGTCGATGACCCCACCAACAACGGTGGCAGTGCGGGTGACAAGCTCACGGTAGAAGGCGGCGCGTTGTTTGTAGCCGGCAATGGCCAGGATATTGACGTGGGAGTACGCGTCGGAGGCGCGAACGACGGAGATGCCTCCAATGGCCGCACTGTCTTCGGGTCGCTCTCCTTCCAATCTCCCGCCGGACGCGTGCGCATCCATGAGGACAACGGCATTGTTTTGGAAGGTAACAACATTGCCGGACAACTCGAGCTAAGCTCCACCGCTGGCATCGTCGACCAAACAGGTCACAATCTCAATGTCAGTGGCGCGGCGGTGCTGTCAGCCGTATCGGCGACCATCGGCCAACACGCCGGTTCCAGTATCAATTTTGGCAGCCTCTCTCTGGATGGCGGGTCATTTGCCATTAATGAATCCTCCGCGACCGAATTGCGTGATATTAATGTTACTGAGCTGACGCTGCAGTCAGCGGGAAGCATCACGCAAACCTCGTCGGCCAGCGTGACCGGTACCACGGATTTAACAACGAGCGACCCTGCCGCGGACATCATGCTTACTCAGTCCGGTAATCAATTTGATGGACTGATTGCGATCGCAGGCACGGTACGCGACGTCTTCGTTCGCAACGACAGTTCGAATGCTGCTGTTTCGTTTGGAGCCACCGGGATCCGCGATGTGCAGCTAGTTTTCATCAACGGCGGCATCGACTTCGAACAACTCGAAGCGACTGGCAATTTGACGGTACAGGCTGGCGGAGTTGTACGGTCGGCAGCTGGTGCAACGCTGGTGATCGGCGGCACAACGGTCATTGACGCCGGAACGCACGACGTACTACTGGGTACGTTCTCCGACGACGATGTGCGATTCGGCGCCATCCGTTTCACGTCTTCCGGATCGGTGGAGCTGCACGAGAATGATGGCACGAACCTTACGGGTAACAACTTAGCCGCAAATCTGACAATCGAGTCATCGGGCGGGGTCTTTGATAATGCCGGCGCTATGCTGCATGTCACCGGCTCAGCGGTCTTCACCGGTGCCACGATTAC
>JAGQPD010000645.1 GCA_020426865.1 Planctomycetales bacterium | reverse complement strand
CCCACCGGCCGTCCGCATTGGGGCAATTACTTCGGCGCGATCCGGCAATATATCGACCTTCAGCATGAAGATGAAGCTTATTACTTCATTGCCAACCTGCACGCATTGACGACCGTTCGCGAAAAGGAACAGTTGTGGCAAAACACGATCGACGCGGCACTCGACCTGCTCGCGTTGGGATTGCAGCCAGAACACGCAATTCTGTTCGTACAGTCGGACGTGCCGGAGGTATCCGAGTTATGTTGGCTGCTGATGACCGGCACGCCCATGGGCTTACTGGAGCGTTGCCATGCTTACAAAGACAAGAAGGACCGTGGCCTGGCGGCCGATGCGGGGCTCTTTACCTATCCGGTCCTAATGGCCGCCGATATTCTGGCGTACGACTCGGACATCGTCCCGGTGGGCGAAGATCAGATCCAGCACATTGAAGTGACTCGCGACTTGGCCCGCAGCTTCAATCATCATTTTGGTGAGACGTTCGTTATGCCGAAGGCCAAGGTGTTGGACAACAGTGCCAAGGTACCGGGAATCGATGGCGAAAAAATGTCCAAGAGTTATAACAACACGTTGGAGATTTTTGCGGATCCCAAGCCACAGCGGAAGAAGATCATGCAGATCCAAACCGACTCCCGACCGATGGAAGACGCGAAGGATCCTGAAACGGATCATCTTTATCAATTGTATTCCTTGTTTGCCTCGACCGAGGACCGGGAGGAAATGGCGGCCATGTACCGCCGTGGTGGCTTTGGATATGGCGAGGTAAAAAAGAAGTTGGCGCAGGCGGCCGAGGATTATTTTGCTGACGCGCGAGCGCGTCGCGCCGATTTGGCCAACCGCCCAGACGACATTCGCGACATCCTGGCCGACGGCGCCCAACGAGCTCGTCAAAAGGCCTCGCAAGTTCTCGATCGGGCACAGCAAAACTGTGGATTGAAACGCTGACGGTGTTTGCTCCATGACAACGCACATTATCGGAATCGGCACCGAGATCGTCGAATGTGTGCGAGTTGCCAGGATGATTGAGCGGCACGACGAGCGGTTCCTGCGGCGAGTTTTCACGACCCGCGAAATTGAATACTGCAGCTCCCGGCGTTTCGCAACCCAAGCTTATGCGTGTTGTTGGGCGGCCAAAGAAGCAGTACTTCGAGCAATGGCAACGCGTTGGCAAAAGGAAATCGACTATCGCGATATTGAAATCCGATTCGACCCGCAGGGTGGTCGCACCGGTGTGGCATTCGCTGGCGGCGTTCGCGAGGTATGTGAACGATACTCGATTGGCGACATCCTCGTCACGACGGCTCACTGCCGCACACATGCCACAGCTTATGCGATTGCAATGGCTAGAGATCCTGACGAAAGTGAGATCCAAGACGACGATTTCTAAGGTGCGCGAGATGCGGTCTCGCTTTCCAGGAACAGAATCGAGTAGCACATGTCCGACACTACCAACGGCGTACCGGCGTATCACCTTTGGACCGTCAGGGACCTGGATGGTTTTTTCGGACTGTTTGTCGACAATCTCGTCCAGTTGCTGTTGATTGTCACGCTCTGCACGTACTTGTGCGGGATGAAAGACGAAGCGTCGATATTGATTTTCGGTCGCATCCTTCCCGGAGCGGCCATCTCCGTACTGGTTGGCAATATTTTCTATGCTTGGCAAGCAAAACGGTTGGCAGCTCGCACCGGTCGCCAAGATGTCACTGCCCTCCCCTATGGGATCAATACTCCGTCACTGTTGGTTTACGTGTTCTTTGTCATGGTGCCGACGTTTGAACGCACAAAGAGTGCCGAAGCCGCGTGGCAAATGGGACTGGTTGCCTGTTTGGGCAGCGGCATCATCGAATTTGCGGGGAGTTTCGTGGCACCGGCGATTCGCCGCAACACACCGCGAGCGGCACTGTTGTCCACGCTCGCCGGCATCGCCATCGGATTTATCTCGATGACATTTGCCTTGAAGATCTGGCAATACCCTCTGGTGGCAATGATTCCCATGGCGTTGGTATTGGCCGGCTACTTTGGTCGCGTTCGATGGGCGGGCGGACTGCCCGCCGGACTATTGGCTGTGATGGTAGGCACGCTATTGGCATGGTGCTTGCCCAGTCACTGGACCGGCATGGACATGCAGGTTGCACAACTGACAGACGCATGGTCCCATGCCGGCTGGATGCTGCCGAAATGGTGCGGGGGCGCCATTCTGCAAACACTGCAGGGTTCGACGGCCGACGTGTGGGGAAACCTGACCGTGATCATACCGATGGGGATCTTCAATGTGATTGGTAGCCTTCAGAACGTGGAGTCCGCGGAAGCGGCAGGAGACACTTTTGACACTCGTTCGTCACTTGCCGCCAACGGAATCGGGACCATTATTGCCGCGTTGTTCGGCAGCTGCTTCCCCACGACGATCTATATCGGCCATCCCGGCTGGAAGGCGATGGGGGCTCGAGCCGGTTATTCGATTCTCAATGGAATCGTGATTGCATTGCTCTGCCTTTCAGGCACCATCGCCATCGCCAGTGCTGTGATCCCGCTAGAAGTGGGCGTCGCGATCGTTCTGTGGATCGGCGTGATTATTACCGCTCAAGCCTTTCAGACCACACCCGACGAACACGCACCGGCCGTGGCACTCGGCCTGTTTCCCGCCATTGCCGCCTGGGGAGCGACGGTGGTCTTGGGAGCGTTTATCGTTGCCGAGGGGGCGACGGTCGAGCAGGTTCTGCGAAACTCGCTGACAACGGAAGTGAGCGGTTTCTTGCTGCATGGATTGAACCTCTTGGAACGCGGTTATATCTTTACCTGCATGATCGTCGCGGCGGCCGCGGCCAATCTGATCGATCGCCGCTATCGTGCGGCCGCGATCTGGTGCCTATTCGGTGCTGCCGCCACCGCCGCCGGACTGATGCACGCCTATCAAGTAAGCGGTAACACAATCGACAATTGCTTTCCGTTTGGCTCCAGCGCTACCGAGACCTTGTCGTTTCACGCTTACGACATTGCCATTGGGTACCTGGCAATGGGCGGAATCTTTTGGGCCGCCGATCGGCTCGGCAAATGCAGCAAATCGCCAGATAATTGAGTGAGCACCCAAAAATGGAAACGATTCGCTGTCTCCCACAAGGAATTTGTTCGTGGAACTTTTACGTAACCGACGGCGCCCGTAATGCGTCGATTGAATTCAACTGGGTCGGTGAACAAGGCCGAATTGTCGTCGATGGTGTCGTCTACGACATTGATAAGGGAGGCTGGCTGTCCGGCCATTGGGAGTTGAATCTCGATGGCCAACGAATCTGTTCGGCCCAGAAGGCAAGCATCTTCACACGTACGTTCGATATGACCACGGAGACTGGGCAGATTCGCCTGTCTGCTGTCGCGCCTGTGAGTCGATCCATGCGATTGGAAGGGGACGGCTTTTCCGCTGACATTGTGCCGGTGCACCCGTGGACTCGCCGAACCAACATCACCGGGACCATCCCCGATTTGGCTGTCGCGTGCTTTGCGTTCTGGCTGACGGTGCTACTCTGGAAACGGCAAGCAGAAAACGATTGACCGATCCAACCGCTGCCGCTGACGAAATGCGCCGTTTTATTTGACCCAAGGGCGGCACGACGTGTGGCCTTTCACTCGTTTTTGTGCATGCATGGTCCCCGGGATTGCAGGGGGATTGAGCACATCGTTGGGAGTTATTGTTTCGATTGATCCCACCGTTCCCGCAACGCCATTAAAAGTGCTTCCAATTCATCCAATTCACGTGACTCCAACTGGCTGTCGGGCGTAATCTCGTCGCCCAACAATTCTTGCAGTGTTTGGATCCGACCCGTCAGCTTTCCCTTTCCAAGGCCCTCTCCTCGGCCTTCTTCCCGGCCTTCTTCCCGGCCTTCATTGAGCAATCGGTCAGCAAGAGAGTTGGTTTCGATCTGCGTCGGGAAAACGCTCTTGAGGATGTGATTTAATTCGTCTCGTTCGATGCTATCATTCACCGCCATGACGTAGACTCCGATTACCCTTAACCATATTTCCACACCACCGATAGGCGCCGCAGTTCGCAACAATTCCAGGATTTCGCGCAGTTCAGTGCGTAAACGTGGACTACGTCCATATTTTAGCAGACGCAGTACGCCACGCAAAATCGGCTCACTACGGATCGCCTCTTCTGAGGTCTGACTTAGGTCCAACAGCGCGAAGCGGAACTGCACCTGATAGTCGGCCAGCGACCGAGGCACCTGGAGAAGCTCGTCGATGCTGCGTGCTGCCGTTCAGGCCTGTGGCCCATGGTAGACTACTAACGGAAGCACGGGGCATGGGTCGTTTCCCTCACGCACACCGCGTTCCAGGATACGCACGATGTACGACAGTAGCTGCAGTGCCGTCAATCGGTCCGGTTCACTTTTGTGCTCAAACAAGATGTACACATAGCCCGATCGACTTCGTTCCCGTCCGGTTCCCTCGTGCCTCTGCGACGGCACCAACCGTGCAGACAATAGCACATCCGAATACTTTTCACGCAAGTCCGCATCGATAAAGCTCTCTTTTTCCACCTGTAGCGTGTCAAGATCGAATACGCGCAAAACTTCCGCCGGAAATTGCCATTCAATGAGCCCTCGCGCGTTCCGCACATGCGTAAACGCGAAGTGAAACAGGTTGTTGTGAGGTGTCGGTAACTGCTCCATGGTTCGCGACAGTCTACCATAGACGTGCCCTGCAGACCATGGGCGGTCGCGCCAAGTCTTTGAGGTTCGAAACGTTCGCAACCACCGTTACGTGACGACAATCGCTTGCCCGCTGTCGCCCCGCAACTGCCAATGATACCTAGAGATGCTAGGTGCTAATACTTGTTGGTTCGAGGTATTCGGTGAATTCCGATGCGTCGCAAGACGTGGCAGCTTGACCATTCTGAGTTGAACCGGTTCCGGGGCGATTCCGCTACGCGACCGCCCAGGCCGATGCACCAACAGGGACCACGGCTGGCATGCAGTATGGCAGCATGTCTACTGGGGAGTACGAGCTACGCTCTAAGGGCCACCCGCGAATTCTCCCCGCGCGACGCCATCAGATGGCATTCGAGCGATACCAGGAATATGCGTCCCTTAGCTGCGAACTACGGGACGGGAATCGAAAACCCGTCGGCAATTAAGTCCGTAAAGTAAAAGGCCCGTGCGTGATCCCGCGTGGTGTCGGGCAATGTGGGACCGCCTACGATCGCACAAGTCGTTGGACGGCCTCTTCTGCTGCGCGGAGCATCTACGTTCGACCAGTATTCAAAAAAAGCAAAAGTTCTTTGATTCTCCATTGGGTGATTTTTTGCCCTACGTCGCACTGTCTTTTGGAGGCCGGCTAACACCGGACTTGCCCAGCAAGTTCGTGCAGCGCCCAGCGCCGCGAGCTGAGCCCTACGAGAGGCGGACCGAACACCTTTCTTTTGAAACTGGAGAACACAAATGATGGCCAAGTATCTAACCCCTGTCTGCGATGGCACTTCTGTTCCTGAATGCGCTGCAAGCGAACGCGGAATCGATTTCTACGCCCCTGGATGATTTTGTTGGAAGCTACTCTTCCGGTCCATTCGGCAATGCATCGAAACATATGACTGATGATTTCGGCACCGAATTCTCCGAGGTCTCGTCGGCCACACTTCACGTCGAAGGGGAAGCATGGAATGGCAACGGGCCGGGTCGTTTCAAGTCCAAGACGCAACTCACGTTCATCGTCGACCTGGAAGGGCAAGAATCACGATTCTCCCACGAGATCACCAAACGAGAAACGAGAAAGAGCATCGGCCGCTACTCCGAGGACTTCCCCCTTCTTTTTGATGATTCAGTCCTCGACGGCACGGGACCGATATCGCTAACCGTTTACACTTTTGGAAAAATCGATCATATGTCCTCCAGTGTCACTAGCGCATCGCTGGTCTTCGATGGCGTGACTCTTGATCTACCTGTCGCCTTCACAGCGGCCGTGCCTGAGCCGACAACATTGTTCCTGGCTGCGTTGGGCGCAATGCCCTTGGGCCGTTTTGCTCGACGCTTTCGTAAGTGAGACAGCGACGGTCAAAGGACATGCACGACTTGATGAAAGCGTCATAATCGGTGCGTCTAGCGCGTAGCCGCAAGGAACAGTTGCTACGCGGCTTTGGCGTATGACATAAACGCTAAGACTGGATTTGTTGTTCAGTATAATAGGCCGGACTGGCTAGCTCCGAGTGTTCGACGCGAGTACCCCATGATGACGGAACAACCAACCGTCTCTTACTCGAGCGAGGAGACAACTTCGAGCGGAAATGTGCAATGAAGAGCAATGCTTTGTAGTTCGAGGTATTGTCATCTTATTCGCTCGCCCAATACCTTGTGGTTCGAGGT
>JAGQPD010000644.1 GCA_020426865.1 Planctomycetales bacterium | reverse complement strand
CCAGGTTCGGGGATCGCCCAATGCGGGAGTCCTCCCGTGCGTGCAAGTCGCCAATTTTGTTGCATGATCGGGGCAAAAGAGTGCCACATCAATCGCTGCATGCCGTAGGCCGGTTGGCCGGATCGATTTTCTCCATCGCACCAGGGGCCAAGCAACATGACCCATCGAGAGAGTGGCCATCGTCTCCGGACGTTTTCGATGGTCGCCGTCGAGAACTGTTGAGTGTACTCTTGAGCCAGGATGATGATTGTTGGGGGGGCACGCCAATGCTCAGCGGAGTTCTGCAATTGCTGCAAGTCATGTAACCACAGCGTATGTCCGTTATGACGCAGCCAGGTGACAGCATCGCGAAATTCGCTGGCGGTTGGATTGCCGACAAAGACAAATTCGGGAGCACGCATAGGAATTTTTTCGATCGTCAACGATGGCCCATGGGAAGTTCTTACGACAGGTGCGAGTTCGCCGCAGCCATTTTACGTAGAACGGCCTCCTACGTCCAAGGCGGATTCGGCGGCCGCGACGAATTCATGCACTTCGCGCGGAGAAGTCGCTTGACGCAAGGCCGGTAGGAAATCGGGCGAGCTGACCAGGCGGCTGAGGCGTGCTAGTGTGCGGAGATGTCCGCGGTCGGTGACAGATGCGATCAAGAAGAAGAGGTCGGTCAACTGGCCCTGTTCGCCGAAGTGGATGCCGCCGCCAGACCGTCCAAGGGCGACGAGAGCGGAGCCGAGGATCCGCGGCAAGGGGCGTCGAGGATGGAGCAGGGCAACGCCGCCAGGGAGGGCAGTCGACTGCATCTCTTCGCGAGCTCGCACAGCATCAGCCATTTCTTCCGCGTCCCACAGGTAGCCGGTTTGGGCTGCTAGCTGGGACATCTCGCTGATGACCTTATTGCGACTTCGTGACTGCAATTCCATGCAGATCGCCTCGACCGGCATGAGTTCCGCAATCGAGACGATCGGGTCTTCGATGCTGGCGGCACGATCGAGGGCCCCTTCGACCTGCTGCAATTCGTCCTCGTCGAGTAGGCCGATGCGATCTTCCATCCAGTGATGGATTTCAGCGCGGGAAAATCGCCATTTCCCTCCGACTTTACGGCCCGGCACTTGTCCTCGGTTTGCCAGCCGTTCAACTTGTTGTGGTGTCAAATGCAGGTAGGCAGCTAGGGATGCCAGATCGAAATCTTCAAATTCGGACATGGTCTCGGTACCGTCGTGATTCGTTCAATTGGGCGAAGCTATGGCAGCGTCTGGGAGCCGGAGCGTGAAAGCTGTCATGGGATCGTACCACGATAGCATTTATGGTTGGAAAAACCAGCCTTGACACGATCGACTGAATAGGGACAATCCGCGTGTCGCCTGACGAAATGTCGAGGCGCAACCATGCGGTTCACGCCCATGACGGAGATGGCGGCAGGATGCTGGCCGTTGAAGTCGGACCCAGTAGGCATTGGGAACCGCCACGCAGCATGTCAAGGCAAGGAGGCCTAGCATGATGCATTTTTTGCATCATCGCGCAAGCGGCGTCAGTTTGCGTGAGTTACTTCCGACAGCTCGAATCTTTGGTGCTTCAGACATCCAAGTCCGGTCGTGTTGTAGCGATTCTCGCCGCTGCCAGCCAGGCGACTTGTTTGTGGCAATTCTGGGGAGCGAATACGACGGTCACGACTATTACGAAGAAGCGATTCGCAATGGTGCTGTGGCGATTCTTGCGGAGCGACAGCTGCCGGTCGGTGTACCGACCTGTATCGTCGATGACTCGCGGATCGCTCTCGGTTTTGTCTGCCATGCATTGGCGGGTGCACCTAGCCAGCAAATGCGAACGATCGGAGTAGCGGGCACGTTTGGCAAGACCGTTACCTCGATGTTGATCGCCGGGGTGCTCGAGGCGGCGCGCAATCGCGTCGGGATGATGGGATCGCTGGGCTATTGCGATACACAAAATGTCGTAACACAAGGACGCACAACCCCTCCCCCTCCCGACGTGGCCATGTGGCTTACACGAATGGCCAACCAAGGTTGTAGCCACGCCGTATTAGAGGCTTCAGCGGATGCGCTGGCACGACATTTTTTGTGTGGCGCACAACTGGATGCCGCGTTGATCACCAATTTACGCGGAACCGCCGGCAACTCGCATGGCGACCTTTGGACCTATCGGGAAATACAGTCGCGAGTCTTCGGTCTGCTGAAACCGGAAGGCTTCGCGGTGCTCAATGCAGACGATCCTGCCAGCCAAGTGCTGCAATCGCAGATCAATCACCCAACATTGACCGTTTCGATGAAAGGGGCCGGTGAAGTGAACGCCGAGCTAATTGAACGGCATGTCAGTGAGCAGACGTTCTTTCTGGTGGCCGGTAGCGAATCGATTCCGGTGCGAACCAGAATGATCGGGGTCCATCATGTTTATAATTGCCTGAGTGCGGCCGCAGTCGGTCTGGTCATGGGGATCGACTTGCCGACGATTGCCCGAGGACTGGAATCTGTGGATCATGTTCCCGGCCGCTTGCAACGAATCGAGGCCGGACAGGATTTCGGCACCTTTGTCGATGGCGCTCGTACACCCGAAACGCTGACGATTGCCCTGAAGACTCTTCGCCCCGTGACCAAGGGCCGACTTATCTGTGTTTACGGTGCCGAAGGAGAAAAAGGCACGCACCTTCGACCGCTGTTGGGACGCGCTGTCGAACGAAATGCCGACATCGGCATTATTACCAATAATAGTCCACGCAGTGAGGCGCCGTTGCGGATTGCCCACGATATTCTGGACGGTTACGACCGACCAGCTCAAGCACAATTGATCCCCGACCGAGCTCGTGCGATCTGCTGGGCACTGCATAAGGCACGCCCCGGCGATACGGTTTTGGTTGCCGGTCGCGGTAGTCGGGCATTGCACGTCGTGGGGGCAAACCGAGAAGCATTCGATGACCGCGATGTCTGCCGTGAACTGATTCGCGAACTGGCAAAACCCTCAGGCGGACGATCGGCGGTAGCATGAGCGAACTACGGAACCGAAACCGCCAACCAGCTCGCGAGCATTGTCCGTCGTGCAAGCATAGCACGGCCAGTTCGATGTCCATTGGCGCGCTGGCGGAAATATTGGAGGGACATGTTCATTGGGCGGACCTTCCTCCCCTCGGAGGACATCTCGAGCCAGTGCGTCGTTGGATACCGTTTGGGGTGCCGGTTGAGCCAGGCGATGTCGTCTTTGCCAGCGGCAGTGACGATGAGCAGTTCCTCGAACACGCATTCACCCAACAGGCACTTGCCGTTGTGTCGCGACGACGTGTCCAGCCGTGGGATGGCTGTGCCAGCATCCAGGTTGACGATTGTGGCACCGCGCAGTTGCGACTGTGCGCTTGGCTGCGTAGTCAACTCTCCGGGGCGACCGTCATGATTTTACACGGCGACGGAAACGATCTCGAATGGCGAATGCTGCGGCAAGTTCTGGCAGGACACGCCAGCCCCGCTAGAGAAAGCAGGACCAACCCAAGCGATCCGACCTGGCAGTTTCTCGACACGAGAACGGATGATAGATATGTTGTCGTCGATGCCTCGCCTGCCACGTTTTCGCACGACCTGGTAGCCGTGCTACAACCAGACGTTGTGGTGCTAACCGATGAGTGCGCAGCACGCTTGGCAGTGACGGCATTTGACACGTTGCGCCCGGGCACACAACTGGTCGTCAACGCCGACCGCGTAACATTCCGTGACTTATGTGGACAACGGCCGACCGGTGTCCTTCGTTTCGGGCGTGACAACCAGGACTACGACATTTACTGGTCGAGTGTCGGCGAGCGGCAGGATAGAATCTTTCTGGAGTGTCGTGGCCAGTCCGTTGCCATTCCCGAAGAATGTGACGGGGCAATGTCGGTCGTGGGATGCTTGGCGGCCGTCGCGTATTGCTTGGGTACCGACCTTGCCCCAGTGATAGCTGAGTTCGCGGAAAAAAAGAAGAAAACTCCGGAATTGATCTGGACATGAAGGGTGGATAGCGGATATACGGTGTCATTGAACGTGGGAGTC
>JAGQPD010000643.1 GCA_020426865.1 Planctomycetales bacterium | reverse complement strand
TGGCCGAACAGGCGGCGAAGGAAGAGGAAGAGGCCAAGGCCTTGGTGAAATATGAGATGGAGGGTGAAGCGCTGTTGCAGCAGAAGGAGCGTCAGCAGCAGCTTTACGATGCGGTGGTAGACCGGTTGCGGGAGATCAATCTCGCGAAGGATTATGGCGGATTCATCAATGAAGCGATCGAGGAACCCGAGCTTGGCAAAGAGGTTTGGCCAAATTTGCCGATCTGCTTAGCGCTGGGTGGTCTTTTGGGTTTGGTGTTGGGAACGGGCGGAGCGGTATATAACGAGTTGCGCGACGGGTCGTTCCATACGGTGGAAGACATTCGCCGCTGTGTTGAGTCTCCGGTGCTGGCTCAGGTGTCGCGGCTGAGTCACCAAACGGCTCGACAGGTTGCCACCGCGCGACGGACCATGGAAACGCCGGTGCACGAAACGGTTTGGTCGTATTACGTGCCGAAATCGCAGGAGTCGGAAGTCGTGCGTGCCATCCGGACGTCGCTGTTCTTCCAGGCGGCGAGCTCGTCGGCGAAAGTCTTTGCCTTTAGCAGTCCGCAGCAGGGGGATGGAAAATCGACTGCCATATCGAATCTTGCGGTGAGTATCGCACAGGCCGGGCGGCGTGTTTTGTTGGTCGATGCCGATTTACGGCGACCGCGTCAGCACATGCTCTTTGGTTGTGATAACGACGTAGGTGTGACGGATGTGTTATTGGGGAAGACGGAACCGTCGAGGGTGCTGCGGGCAACGTCAGTCGAAAACCTCGATGTCGTTCCGGTGGGACAGATTCCGGACAATCCCGCGGAATTGCTTACATCACTGAGCTTTGACGCATTTGTCGAATACGCCCGTGACAACTACGACATGGTTCTCATCGACTGTCCGCCAGTGTTGGCAGTCGCCGATCCCTGTGTGATTGCGCCCCGTTCCGACGGAGTCGTTCTGGTCCTGAATGTTCCCCGTGCGACCCGTGGTGAAACACGGCGTGCCAAGGAAATGTTAGAAGCGGTGGGAAGCCAATTGTTGGGTGTCATCGTCAATTCCACGGAAAAGTCGTGGGGCAAATCACGAGGGATGGATGGATATTCCTACGCGTCCGAATACCGTAGCGCGTACTTGGATCACGATGCCGCGGGTAGTTCTGATGGAACGAAAGGTCGAAACGGTTCGCCGAAAGTAAGTACTGCCCGGGCAAAATAACCGACCCCGAGGACGTCATTGAACTAGCGACGACCGAGCGGGTATGACCGCTTGGGATAGCCCGCGTTTTTGATTTGGACCATGAGTCTTACAACCGAACATTCCAAATCTCGCTTGGGAACGGTCCGCGATCCTGCGATTAACAAGCTGCGTCCGGACTCGCGCCGTCCGCGCGACATGGGGTTGGGCCGTTTTTATGTGCGACAAGTCGCGGCCACCGCACTGCCGTTGTTGGCGGTCGACGTCGCGGTAATGCTCTTTTGCCTGTTGTTTTCGCACGGGATCATGTCGACGCGATTTGTGAGCCTGCCGGAGTTGACCGCCAATGCCACGTGTCTCGCCGTTGCCGGGCTCGTTGGTACTCGGTGGGTGTTTCGCTTATACCCGGCCATCGGCATGCACCCCGCTGTGGAGCTGAAGGAAACGACCACGTCTACTCTCTTCTTTGTCGTATCGGCGTCCGCAATGTATAGCGCACTGCGCGGATTTTCGCTGGCAGTTGCCTTGATGGTACTGCTTTGCTCCACCGGCTTGCTAATCGGACTTCCTGTGGCCCGGTTTGTCGCTCGATATTGGCTCGCGAAAACACGGTTCTGGGGACTACGCTGCCTGGTGGTGGGAGGAAATCATGAACGTTTGCTGTCGCGCCGCAAGCGATGGGTAGCCAATATGGGATATCGCATCGTGGGATATGTCGACTACGCTCACGATGAATGGAGTCGCCAGCAGGAAGTCCACTCGGATTGGCCCTACCTGGGTGCAGTCACGGAGAGTTCGGAGATCTGCAAGGGGTATCGGGCATCAACGGTGATCGTGACCGACCGAGACGTATCACGATTTCGGGATCAAATTCGCCACAGCGTCATGGTTCCACGCGTACAGGTTGTGTTTTGCCACAACGCACTTCCATGCGTGTGGACGCGGATGGACAGCGTGGGAGGTTTTTCTTCGGCCAGTCTGGAGAATCACCTTACCATTCGCAAGAATCTGTTGTTGAAGCGGTTGATGGACGTGATACTGGTATCAATCGGCGGGCTGGTCTTGCTCCCTGCATTTGGCGTGATCGCGGTGTTGATCAGGATTTCGTCGCCGGGATCGATTTTCTATTCCCAAAACCGAGTTGGCCAGTACGGGCGGCATTTCCGTGCCTGGAAGTTCCGCACGATGGTGCCTAATGCCGACGATGTGTTGGAGGATTACCTGGCCAAGCATCCGGAATTGCGTGCTGAGTGGAATCGGGACAAGAAGCTGAAGCGAGATCCGCGGGTTACCTGGATTGGTCGGATATTGCGCAAGACCAGCTTGGACGAACTGCCCCAATTGTGGAATGTCTTGGTCAACGACATGAGCCTGGTCGGTCCGCGTCCTATTCCGGTCTACGAAGAACGGGCCTATGGAGACATCCACAAGGCATACGCACTGGTGTTGCCAGGCATTACGGGCATGTGGCAGATTTCAGGACGAAACAATACTTCTTACGGCGAACGTATCGATTTGGACAAATACTATGTTCGTAATTGGTCGCTGTGGTTGGATCTGTACATCCTGATGAGGACGGTAAAGACCGTCGCATTCGGCGAGGGGGCCTATTGAATGCCGGGCGGCAGTGCCGAGGTCGTGAATCGAGTCCACACGCAAACCAAATCCAAGTCTTAAGAGGATCGTTAACGAGCGCGCGAACGGTTTCGTCGCGACCGAACCGAGTAGTCATATTTTGTCATGCCGAGTAAGAAGTCAATTGTCGCGCGCCTTACGAAAGGGGCGTTTTGGGTTACAGCTGGTCGTGGATTCGATCTGTTGTTCGTGATGGCTGCCAATTTCCTGGTCGCACGCACGCTTTCCAAGGAAGATTTCGGGAATGTACTTGTTCAATTTAACTTGATTGCGCTGCTGAGCATCTGTGGCACCATGGGGCTCAATCGCAGTATCGTCAAGTACATTGCCAGCTACGTGGCATCGAATTCACACGCACATC